>JASMTM010000229.1:0-10881 GCA_041694295.1 Petrotogales bacterium | reverse complement strand
AGCGTGGCAAAAGTAGCAAGAATGTTCCCAAATCAAAACCTTGCTCTTGTAGATGGATTGGTAAAAGAATCAATTCCGAATGTATTTTCTCTTGGTTTCAAGGACGAAGAAATGGCTTATCTTGCGGGTTATTTTGCCGGATTAATAACTCAAAGCAGTCTTGAAAGAGCCAATTCTGAGCTTAAAGTCGGTTTACTTGCTGGAGATATTTACCCTGCTATGACTGACAGAATGCGTCCTGCCTATATCGCGGGAGCTAAAGCAGTGAATCCCGAAATTGAACTAGTTTTTTCAGCAGCAGGAACATGGTCAGACCCTAACAAAGGTCAGGAGCTCGCTCAGGCACAATTTGAACAGGGTGTAGATGTTCTCCACATAATTGCAGGCGGAACAGGTGTTGGTGCAATAAACAAAGCTGCAGAGATGAACAAATACATAATCGGTGTAGATTCAAATATCATCCATTTTGATCCTGACACAATACTTGCCTGTACCTTGAAGTACGCAGATAAAGCCATCAAAAATCTCCTTATAAGGGATTACAAGGGAGAACTCAATTACGGTACATATGAACGCTGGGGCATTAAAGAAGGCGTTATCGATTTTACCTTCGAAGATCCCAATTACTTCGAAAACGTACCGGCTGAGATCAAAGAAAAAATGAGGTTACTTTTTGCTAGACTATACTGTGGAGAAATCGATATTCTTGAATAATTAAGACCATGGACTCCCGAGTAATCGGGAGTCCTTCTTCCACCATTTTTTGGAGGATAAATTATGGAAGAATATATACTTCAAATGAAAAATATTCACAAAATATACGAATCAAATAAGGTGGCAGCACTAAAAGGGGCAAATCTACTTGTAAAAAAGTCCAGAATTCACGCTCTTGTTGGAGAAAACGGTGCTGGAAAAACAACAATGATGAAAATTCTTTGCGGTATAGAGTCTAAAAATGAAGGTGAAATTGTTCTTGATGGAAAAGAACTAAGCATTACCGATCCGCGCAATGGTTTTAAACATGGATTGGGGATGGTTCACCAACATTTCAGGCTTATAGAAGATTTCACCATAACCGAAAACATCGCACTTGGCATTGAAAAAACAAAAGCTGCATTTATTGACCAAGAAACAGTGGAAGAGGAAATTTACCGGTTGTCCACTGAGAGTGGTTTGATTGTAACTCCAGAAATGAAAGTGAAAAATCTTTCCATAGGCGAAAAACAAAAAGTTGAAATATTGAGAGTCCTGTATAGAGGTGCCAAAATAATCATCCTTGATGAACCAACATCCGTGCTTACAGAACAAGAAACGGAAGAACTTTTTAGTACTATAAGAACACTCAAAAATCAGGGGAAAACAATAATTTTTATCAGCCATAAACTGGGTGAAGTTAAAGAAATCTCTGATGACATAACTATTTTAAGAAATGGAAAAACAGTTGAAAGTGGAAATATAAAAAATTATACAAAGGAAAAAATTTCCTATCTGATGGTAGGCGAGAAAATAGATATTTACAGGAAAACCAATTTTAACGTGAAAAAAGAAAAACCTGAAACTCTTCTTGAAGTGCAAAATCTTTTTATTAATGATCAAGAAAATGTTGAAAGAGTTAGTGATGCCAATATTACCGTTGGAAAAGGTGAAATAGTGGGAATTGCTGGAGTGGCGGGAAACGGGCAGCTTTACCTTACAGAATCTTTGATGGGGTTGGTAAAACCAAGGAAGGGAAGGGTTATTCTTTGCAACAAAGATATTACAAATCTATCTGTAAGGCAAAGAAGGGAAGCAGGTTTATCGTATATACCCGAAGATAGAATGAGAGTGGGAGTATCTACATCTTCATCTGTTTTAGAAAATGTAATAGCCACAAGATATTATAAAAGAGATTTCTCAAAAAAAGGCTGGCTTAATTACGCAAATACACGCTCTTTTGTCAAAAGACTGGTGGATGAGTACCATATCAAAACCCCCTCGCTAAACATCAAAGTGGGTATGCTCTCAGGCGGAAATATTCAAAAGGTAATTATTTCACGAGAGTTTTCCAGTGATCCGCAGGTTCTTATAGTTTGTGAACCAACCTGGGGACTGGATGTGAGATCAATAGAATTTGTTTATTCTTCTCTCATCAAAATGAAGGAGAAAAATAAGGGAATTCTTTTGATTTCGGGAAACCTCGATGAAATACTTAATCTTTCAGATAGAATTCTGGTAATGTATTGTGGAAAAATTGTTGCTTCACTAAAAAATTCCAGCAAATTAACGCGAGCAGAAATTGGGGAATACATGATGGGTTTGCGCTCAAACGTGAAAAAGGTATGTGAATATGAATAGAGGACTTAATTTGATCAAAACCCTTATTACAATAGCTATTTCACTGGTTATTGGAATAATAACCATAGCGTTAACCAGCTCAGAACCATTAAACGCGATCGATGCCTTTTTCAGAGGCCCATTTAGCAATTCATACTTTTTTGGAAATATGCTGGCTTCATCGATACCACTAATTTTAACCGGGCTTGCAGCAAGCATAGCCTTCTCTGCATCTGCCTTCAACCTTGGTCTTGAAGGACAGGTATATTTTTCAGCACTCGTAGGAACCTACCTTGCAGTTAAGCTTTCATCTCTTCCTGTATTTCTCCTGATAATTATTGTTCTGGCAGTGTCATCATTGGCGGGAGGATTGCTGGCTGCCCTTTCGGGGTACTTAAAAGCTAAATGGAATGTTAATGAATTGATATCTTCTTTATTGGTCAGCTATACCATAATTTATGTTACCGATTTTTTTGTGGAAGGACCCTTTAAGGATCCAATGGCTGGATTATCTGCCTCACCGTATTTTTCCAATAACCTTATGTTATCAAAAATACTTCCTCCGTCACAGCTGCATACAGGAATTTTTATAGCTGTAGGCATTGTCATTTTCATGTACTTTGTTTGCAAAAAAAGCAATCTTGGTTTTGAGCTTTATATCACGGGTAGAAACAAACATTTTTCGAGATATGCGGGTATCTCTATAGGAAAAATCATGGTCATTTCAATGATGATAAGTGGAATTCTTGCAGGACTGGCAGGAATAATAGATGTCTTTGGAATCCATGGAAGGGTTATAAGAGGTTTTTCAGCTGGTTATGGATGGAATGGAATAGCCGTGGCATTAATTGCCAGAAGCAACCCAATTCTTGTAATACCTGCAGCTTTATTCTTTGCTTTCCTGGAAAGCGGTGCAAATGTAGGTTCACTTTTGTCTGACATAACACCGGAAGTAGCAAGAATAATACAATCAGTTGTATTCTACCTGGTTACAGCTGAAGGATTGCTATCTTTTATAAAAAGTCGCAAGAAGGTGAAAACAGATGATTGAAGATTTTATACATACAACAATCACCATGATGACCCCCATATTACTTGCGGCAATTGGCGGTTTGTACACAGATCTCTCAGGTATGTTGAACATTGGACTTGAGGGGATGATGTTGATTTCTGCATTTATATCTGTTTATGTTACCAGCATTACCCAAAACATCTTACTTGGAATTTTAGCTGGTATAGGAATATCTGTATTCCTGGGTTTTGTTATGGGTTACCTGAGTTTGAAATTAAGGGCCAATGTTTTTGTTGCTGGACTGGCCACCAATCTCTTCGCTGCTGGAATAACCGTGTTTCTTTCTGACAATCTTTGTGGCTCAAAAGGAACAATATTTTTTCAGAATGCTCCAAAGTTAAGTGTTATTGAAATTCCTATTATCGATAAAATTCCGTTCTTTGGAAGAATTTTCAGTGGTTATAACGCTCTAACCTATCTTTCTATAATATTGTTAATCGTCAGCTTCTATTTAATATTCAGAACACCCTATGGTTACCATCTCAGAGCTGTTGGAAAAAATGAAAAGACCGCTCACAGTGTAGGAATTTCCATCTTCAAACATAGAATGATAGCTTTCCTGGTCAGTGGATTGTTCGCAGGTCTGGGCGGCGCTGCCCTGTCATTACCGTTACAAACCTTTGTTGGAGGTATGACGAATGGTCGTGGTTGGATAGCATTGGTTGCTGTCGTACTAAGTCAGGGTAATCCAATCGGCTTATTCATATCTTCATTTATTTTTGGGGCCGCATCAGCTTTTTCAAATATATTACAGGCATTAACGGCAGTGTCTCCAAAACTGCTTTTAACGCTTCCCTTTGTAATCACACTGATTGCAATGATTATATTTTCAGCACGGAGGAACAAAAGCTATGAGTAATAAGAACAGCTTCTTCCAAAGTTTAAAAGACGAATTGCCATATCTAAAACCTGCACAGCACAGGGTTGCAAAATATATTTCAGAATTTCCAAGACTCGCAATAAATCTAACTATCAAGGAACTGGCGAAGGAAACAAATACGGCACCTTCAACCATAGTAGATTTCTGTAAAAAACTTGGTTTCAATGGATTTCGCAGTTTAAAAATAAATATTGCTCAAGAGTTAGAATTAATCGAATCAATGAGACTAGATTTTGACAAGGTTTCGAACACATCTCAAAATTTAGTTCAATACATATCTGAAAATCTAAATCACACATTGCCTTTGATTCCATCAGAAAGCATTAATAAAGCATGTAAACTGATTCTACGTAGTAAAATTATCGATATAATGGCCTTCGGATTCGATTCCATAGCAGGAAGAGACCTTTTCATGAAAATTAAATTTCTGGGATTTCAAACCAATTACTTTGAAAACGCATTTATGCAAAGTGTTTCAGCAGCGCAGATGAATAAAGAAAGTTGTGCGATTGCAATCTCCAGCAGTCATTCTTCAAGTGATTTACTGGACTCAATGAACTACGCTTCAAATGCGGGTGCAAAAATAATCAGCGTAGCTCCTCCCAATTCAAAAATACTGAGAAAGGGAGATGTTAAGATCCCTACTTACTCAAAAACAAAGGTAATACCCGAAGGTGGAATATTAACTCGTTATATTCAACTTTTGGTGGTTGATACCTTATTTTTAAAACTTCTTGAGCTGGGTAAGGAAAGATTTCTTGATACCTATATTAAATTCGAAGATCTTATCAACTACAAACGGAAGGGAGACAAAGGAGTTGTCTAATTACGTCTTAGCCATCGATATTGGAACAACAAATGTAAAGATTGCTCTTTTCGATATAGAGGGTAACCAGATTTTAGTGCACAGGGAGAAATGTGTAAATACGGGACATAACGGTAGTGAAATGATTGATCCTTCTATCTGGTGGAATTCTTTGATCAAAACCATCGCGAAAATTCCGGTGGATAAAAGACAAAATATACGTGCTTTAAGCATTTCGGGACAGGGACCCACAATAATACCCGTGAGCACAAAGGGTAATTTCAGTAAGAAAGCAATTACATGGCTAGATAACAGTCATATCTCAGAAATTTCCAAAATCACCGAAGAAAAGAAGGATCCTCAGCTTGCCGCTGTTATAGCCAAGCTAATTTGGCTGGATAAAAGAATTGAAGAACCTCATTATCTTCTACAACCAGCTGATTACATATGTTATCAACTTAGTGGAAAAATCGTTAATATGACCTTTGACTGTGAAGGTTATATTCCATGGAACGTTGTTGATCTAAAAAGGTTTAATCTTTCTGAAAAATTTATTATTCCGGAGCTGGCACCAACAGGAAGTATAATAGGAAATTTAACAAAGTCGGTGGCAAAAAAACTTGATTTACCTGAAGAAACAATTGTCGTTTCTGGAGCACCAGACTTCGCCGCTGCACTGGTTGGTACAGGAACAGTTAAAGCCGGTTATCTGTGTGACCGTGGCGGAACATCTCAAGGTGTTACTCTTTGTTCATCAAGGAGGATTGAAGCAAATGGTGTGATGACCACTCCTTATTTCGTTAAGGGTCACTGGAAACTGAGTGGTATTATGAAAACTTCAGGAAAAGCCATAGACTGGTTTTGCTCAAATGTGGCAGACTGTGTTGTTGAAAAAATGAAAGCAAGTCTGTCACAAACAAATCGACCGTCAAATATAATTTTTCTACCATATCTCAGTGGTGAAAGAAGCCCACACTGGAACCCTGATGCCCGAGGTGTTTTCTTCGGGTTAACACTTGATGCAGACAAAAATCATATGCTTCTCTCCATACTGGAAGGTATTGCCTTCTCAATTGCAGACATAGTAAACAGAATGGAAGCCTCCGGTTGCGAAATTTCAAAAATTAGAACTACTGGCGGTCAGGCAACAAACGAAATTTTAAATCAAATTAAATCTGATGTTCTGAATAAGAAAATCGAATTACCCCATGTTTATGAATCAGAACTCCTTGGAACTGCAATATTTGCCATCTCTGCGTTAAAAAACAAAGACATTATTGAAATGAGCAATAAACTGGTTAAAATCAGTAAAATTTATACGCCAGATAATTCTAAGCATAAAAAATATCTTGAACTCTTTAAAATATACAGAAATCTCTATACTTACAACATCGATTCTTTTACAAAGATTGCTAAAATTCAAAAGCATTCATAATATTGATTCTAAGCAGCTCTTTTTTTCCAGCGTGAAAATAATGAAACTAACGTTATAAACGCTGAAACAGATAATGCAAATATGCCCATCAAGCGGAATGCAGTGATCGATGTTAGCAAGTCTATTAAGAATCCTCCCAGGAGTGATCCTGTTATATAAGTAAGGCCTGACCTCACAACCCAGAAAATGCTCTGTGCTCTTGTTATTTGGTTCTTTGGAAGTTCATAATGAATATATGTAAAGAGAGAAAAATAAACCAGTATATAGGTAACACCATGAAGAAACTCTGAAAAAATCAGTGTTATCAATGAACCGCTCAATGTAACTAAAATGATTCTTAAACCTTCAAAGAAAATCCCTGCAGTCAAAACCGGTAAATAGCCTAACCTCTTCACAATCTTATCAGCATATAGCAAGAAAGGAATTTCTGAAAATGCCATTGCCATAAATACAATCCCAACTGTAGAAACATCAAAGCCTTTTTCTCTGGTCAACACGGGAATAAACGTATTATGAAAAGCATTCATAGTAACTCCACAAAACATACCAGCAGTTAGCAATAAAAATGTTGAAAACGTTCCTTTCCCTTCATATTTCTTTTGCTTTTTGTCTTCGGCTTTTTTTGTATCAGCAAACGAAAAATATTTCAAAAATGGCAAAGAAAGTAGCATCACTGCAGAAAATACGAGAAAGACATTATAAAAACCTGTCTTGACAAGCATACCTATCAAAACAGCTGTTGTACCAAAACCAATAGTACCCCAGAGCCTTACCCTCCCATAAAGTCTTTTTTTGATCTTCAGTGACGTTATTATTCGCGATTCCCCTAAAGGTATGACTGAAGCATAAAAAAACGATGCCACAGAAAAGAAAATCAATTTCGAAATGAATCCTTCAAATACAAAAACACCCCAAATTGTAAAAGCAGTCATAATAGCAAGTACAACATAAACCTTTTTTTCTGTGAATTTTTCTCCCATCTTAAACCAGAAAGGATTCACGAACAGTGTAACTATGGGAAGAATGGCCATCAGTATTCCAATTTGTGAAGCCGAGAATCCAGCCTGGTCAAAATACTGGCTGAACAGGTTTTTTGCAGCTCTACTTGCATAAATGAAAAAAATGAGAAACGACTCAGGATACTTTTTAACGAAATTCAAAACAAATCACAGGGATCAAATATCAACATTGAATACCTCCCTAATTACGAGACCAATTACAAAAGAGACAGCAGCAACGCCCATACTTATACTGAACATTTCCAGAAAGGCTTTTTTAAATCTTCTATCCTTTACAACCGAAACAAAATAAGTAAATAAAAGAATTATTAACACTGCAGCTATCAGCGTAAATCCTAACGCTATTAAAATATTGGGTATTAATAAATAAGGCATTATCAGGATAATAACAGTTACCAAATAAGTTACTCCTGTATAAAGCGCCGATTTTAAAGGATGTTTATCGGATGTACCCTCCGATTTTTTGGATAAATATTCAGAAGCGCCCATTGAGAGCGCTGCTGCTACACCCGTTATAAAACCGGAAAGAGCAACTATTACCGTGTTTTGAATTGCCAGAGTTAATCCTGCTAGAGCTCCCGTTAGTTCTACAAGAGCATCATTCAATCCAAGCACCATGGAACTTATATAATTAATCCTCTCTTCATCAAGCATATTTAGCAATTGCTTCTCATGTTCATTTTCATCTTTCATTATTGCTTCAGCATCGGGAAGATCGGAAACAAAAGAATAATATTTTTTCTGAGCGCTTTCTTCATTTTCTTCAAGCGCTTTTAAAGCAAAGGTCATTCCAAAAATCTTTGCAATTAATAGATACCAAAATATCTTGAATTTACTAGGTTTCACACTTTTTCCAGAATGTTCTTTCCATTTATCATAATGCTTTTTTTCATCGTTTGCTATTTTTCTAAGGATATCTCCATTTTCTCCAGAGAGATTGTTGGAGAGCTTCATATAAATGTGATATTCTGTTATCTCATTCTTTTGGAAAACAATAAGTGCTTCCTTTAACCTTTCATTCATCACTATCACCCTCTCTACTAATGGATAGTAACTAAAATTGTAACCTTTATTAAGTCGTGGTGCGTTGTTAGGAAGTTCAAAAAACAAGAAATACAGGACGAGAGCCGAGAAGGACCGAGGAGACGAGAATCCGAGAGTAAAAATTGTCCAACACTTCGTTTCATCCATCGACTACTCGACAATCAGAAAACGTTGTTGTTCGTTGTACGTATTATTAACACACAACCTACCACGTACCACGTAAAAAGTTTTCAAAGTATTGGGTTTTAATGCCCTCTTCGAGAGGGCTGCCGGAGGCTGGGTCTGTTTATGTGCTTTCTAGTCTCCTGGTTTTTTCTCGGATTCTCGGCTCTCGCTTCTCTTTTATTATTCTCCTCTCGAGAGGAGTCACGCGAAGCGGGGAGGTGTGTATGTTTTTTGGTTTTTAGCTAAACCGTATCCCAATTACTTGACTTTTTATCCACAAAGCGCAAATCTGAGCGCATCTCGCATATCCTGCTGACCCTCAAGCAACATATCCGATTCCCTCTAAAATCGCAAATCAGTGGTTTTAAAGAACTTTATCAGATTCTCGTTCCCTTGGTCCTTCTTGGACTCTCGTGTTTTGAACTCTAAGTACAAAGCCCAACGTGTTTTGTCTATTTTTAAAGATTCCATCCTTGAGGGTGGCCAGCTGTACTTAGCTGGGGTGTGATTTTTTTACCGACGAAGTCGCCAATCCGAGCTCAGCTCGCATATCCTTAGCTTTGCTCAGCAAATCCGCCTGCTCTCCAAGGCGCATATCAGCGGTCTTTGCACCTATCGGTTCAGGTGTTTTCTCTCACTTTTTCGAGCTCTCGGATTCTCGTTCCTCTGGTCCTTCTCTGACTTTCACTTCTCGTTTTCGTGCTTCTAATTTCAACTTCTGCTTCCTATAAATAATAGCTGTCATACTTGATCCGTCTATTAGGTTATGCATTATTATAGGATAAATCAAACTATCAGTTATTTGAAACGTATAACCGAGTAAAAACGCTCCGAATAACCTCAGTGGCAGTTGTTTAAAGAATTGTTTCCATGTTTCAAATCTGGAGATAACATTACCTGTATGAATGAGAACAAATATTCCACTGGCCAGTAACGTTGAAACCCTTATTGTAAGAAAACTCTCATTGAAAAACCTATCTAAATTACCCTGTAAATATCCCCTAAATAAAAACTCTTCGACTATTCCAACGATTACCCAACCATATAAATACTGATATATCCTGTTTGAAGTAATTCCGTAACGTATCTTCCTGATTTCCTTTGAAGGCGCTTTCAAAATACTTCTAACTGAAATAAAAACATACACAAGAACAATCAGAATCATCAAAAGGCCTAAAAAAGGTTTTCCCGGTGCAAAACCCATTTGTTTTGAGTTTAGTTCTGTCAAATACGCAAAAAATAATATAAGCAAAATATTCAGTGGTGAAATTATGACTACAATTTTGTAGGGATTGAGTTTTCTCTTTCTTAATGATCCCTGAACAAAAATATTTATCGCATGATATATGATCAAATAAATAAATACGTTAACTAAATCTCTCAAATCAATTCCCCAATACTTTGATATCAGTTTTGCAGAGTTTCCTCATAAAAGTTGAAGGAAGCCTCTTTTAAACTAATTTCATTTGAATTAAATGCCATTTCTTTGAGATACTCATAAAAAAGAAGATCGTAATAATAGATCTTTTTATGTACAATTTCACCATAGTATTTTTCTCTCAAAAACTTGGCGAATCCTTCCACAAGATTCTCCTCGCAAAAACCAACCCAGCTATAGCTTTGCTTTAAACCTTCATCACTATTCCAGTACTTATAAAATTCACTATCATTTTCTTTTAATCGCTCTGCTAAATCTTTAAAATCCTTTTCATTGGTGAACGTTTTAAAGAAATCATGCCCGTATTCATGTAAAGGGGTGAAAAAAAGTTTATCTATGCTGTTGACATTCCTTTGTAATGTTGAAATTTTTATATTTCCATATGTGAAACCAAAGGCACCAACTCTCCTGAACGTGAAGTAAAACATGCATGAATAATCACCAGGAAGATCTATTCCAGTAATTCTTTCCATATATTTGAATGGATTTTCATACTCTACTGCTTTTTCCGTTAACGAAGCAGCAAGTGTTTGGAAGTACTCTTGATTGACCGCAAAATATTCCTTGAAATGTTTTTCATAAAATTCAGGAAGTATTTTTGTCAGTCTTACTTTTACTAGAGGTGGTAAATCGAACCAGGATATTCTATAGAGATCAGTAACATCATCAATACCTGCTCTATCATCAAGTTTAGAAGATATACTCATGAG
>JASMTM010000228.1:0-13260 GCA_041694295.1 Petrotogales bacterium | reverse complement strand
ATCTTCATTTTCATTAAATCGTTTCGCATAAAATGCAAACTGCATATACAGATTTGATGAATCCTCTGAGGGGCCCGATATGATCAATGGAGTTCTCGCTTCATCAATCAAAATACTGTCAGCTTCATCAACAATAGCAAAATTGTGTTCCCTTTGGGCTTTATTTTCAAGCGAATAAACCAGATTATCTCTCAAATAATCAAATCCAAATTCATTTGCTGTACCATATGTAACATCACAATTATAAGCCTTTTTCCTTTCAGACGGTTCCATTGAGGCCTGAATGTAACCAACACTGAGTCCAAGATACTCGTAAACAGGCCCCATCCAGTTTGCGTCTCGTCTAGCAAGATAATCGTTTACTGTCGCTACATGGGTGCCCTTTCCCGAGAGAGCATTTAAATACAACGGCATTGTTGCAACGAGCGTTTTACCCTCACCTGTCTTCATTTCAGCGATTTTCCCCTCGTGAAGCGATATTGCACCCATTACCTGTACATCAAAAGGTCTCATGTTAACAGTTCTTCTGGCGCTTTCTCTTACCAATGCAAAAGCTTCTGGCATTATGTCGTCAAGTTTTTCGCCACTTTTTATCCGCTTCCTGAACTCATCTGTTTTATTCTTAAAATCCTCTTCAGATAGCTTCTTTACATCGCCTTCCAGTTCATTTATTTTTTTAAGGGTGGATCTGTATTTTTTTAGAATTCTCTTGTTTTTGTCAAAGAGTTTACTAAACATTCCCATATACTGGCACCTCTTAATTTAATAGAAGCTTATGGTATGAATTACCTGACCTGCTTCATTAATTGTTTCTTGATACAGTAAAGCAGTGTCGGAATCTAGCCCCGCAACAGATTTATAAATCTTGCTTATGTCAATAAAGATTTCTACAATGCTCTTTTCATTAAGCTTATTTCTTAGACGATTGTAGGAATCTATTTCGTTCAAAACAATCCCATTTTCAAGATGATCAAAAATTTTCTCAGGTTTTATCGTGGTAATTAAGGCGTTTTTGTTGTTAAACATAAAATAGAAAGTATCTGTCATCATTTGAATTTCAAAGACTTCGTAATCATCATAAAGGTATTCTTTAGCATCCTTTTCTCTCAACAACTGTTTTTCTTCCACATAATCTTCAGGTTTACCAGAAAATTTCATCATTAATACAGGCGTTTCCGTATCTGAGATAATATTGCCACATAAAGTTACTTTTCCTTCACTCTTGCCCGATATTTCAACAATAAGATCAGCCAGTTTTTGGTAGGGTTTAAGATCCATTTCAAACCAATAGCTCAATTCATTGCGGAGTGTCCCAACACTTTCACTGGGAAAAAAAGCAACGTAATCTCCGAATACTCTGTTCTCAACACTGTTTTTTGTTGTAATATTCCATGAATCAAACCTTTTTCGTTCTTCCTCGGATAAATATGTAATATTCTGAGTTATTGTTGAAACAAAACGATCATCTTCTATACCAGCAACCAAAAAAGTTTCATCAACAGTGTAAGGCCAATCTGCACCAAGCTCAATCTTGAAACAATCCGAATCAAAATAACCTGTAATCCAGTTATTTTTGCTCAGTTCTGCCATTTTTGCTCCAATTTCTTTCTTTTCGACAATTCCTTCATTGCTTCCTTTATAGGTATCCAGTGCTTTGTTAACTATTCTTTCGGATGTACCAACGATAATATATTCATTACCTTCATAAAAATACAATACCCCACTATTACTTCTCATTTCATTCACCTTGGAACCTGTTTGAACAAAAGGTTCCATTCCTAACAATGCTGAAACAACTTCCAAAAGCAATCCAGGTTGCTTTGATTTCCAGACAAGGAACATATTCGAATTACTCGACTTTAAACTTTCTAGTAAATAAATGGGGTCAAAACTGATTAAGTCATTTACGCCAAGAACAAACTTCTCTCCAGCAAACAAAAAATCATTCTTTAATGCATCGTTTACAAACTCTTCAGATTCCTCCCCTGTGCTGTCCCTTACAAGTGCTTCAAAGGAATTCTTTAACATACTCTCTAAATCAACTTCACGGGTTGCAAGGTACGTGTTAAACATGTTTGTTTTTTCTTTCAAAGCATTCAAGTAATCATAGGTGCTTCTCAAAACAAGAAAATAACCGGAATTTTCGGGAACAAAATCGAATATTTCCTGTCCGTTGATCGTTGAAATTGTCATTATAGTTAAAAATAGTATCAATAAAGGCTTTTTTATCATAATTATCTATCCTTTAAAATAATATCCGTGTTCACTGTCAACTTTCAAACTCATCAAAGATCACTTTATAAAAGTACAAACCCTGAGGAGGAGCTGAATAAGGTAACTTACTTCTATCTCTACTATCGATGAGTATTTTTACATCCTCTGGCTCTATACCTCCAACGCCAACCTGAATAAGCGTTCCCACAATATTCCTTACCATTCTACGTAAAAATGAAATCCCTTCCACTCTTATCAACAAATTATCATTTTTCAATTTAATTATTCTTACTGCATTTATTGTTCTTGTCGGATCTCTATCATCTCTCCCCGCTTTGAAAACAGTAAAATCTTTTTCTCCCTGCAAATATGTGGTTGTGTTTCGCATTTTTTCAACATCAATTTTATAAGGAAACCACCAGAAATACTTACGTCGGAATAAATTCGGTTCACTGCTATTATCAATCAAATAATGATATATTCTTTTCCTTGCAGAAAATCTCGGATTAAAGCTATTTTCAACAACATACACCCTTCTGACATATATATCGGGGGGAAGGTTCGCATTCAAAGCATTCTTCATTGTCTCTGCTTCTAGTCTATCCAGATAACTATCAAAGGAAACTACCTGTCCCCATCCATGAACTCCGGTGTCTGTTCTTCCTGCACCTTCACATTGAACTGGTTGTTTATGAATAATCTCCAGTGCTTTTTCAATATCACCTTGAACAGTTCTCTGATCTGGTTGAACCTGAAATCCATGAAAATCAGAACCATCATATGCTACAACAGCTGCAAACTTTTTCATAAAATAGATCAATTCTCTTTCTGATTGGCACCAAACATCTCTGTATAAAGATATACAATAGAACCGCTATCCCATCTTAACCTCTCGAGATCGCCTTTATAAACGCCCCAGAAAATTTTTGTTATAAATATTTCTACGTATTTAAGCACAAAATGCTCGAGCCTTTCTTTATCCTTTAATGGAATACCTTTTAGTGTGTTACTCAGCCAGTTTTCAAGCACGCTATTTTCAGCGCTCAATTCACCTATTTCATAGGATTCGAGAAATTTTACAATATCTTCAGTAACCTGTCTTAAGGACAAATAACTTACAAGTTCTTTTATCATCTCTTTATCATAATAAGCCTCAATCAGTTCAGGAATTTCCAGTTCATATTTAAAGTACAACAAATTACTATTGCTATGCTTACGCTGAAAGATTATCTTCCTTCTCATGGAAGACTCTAGTGCATAGGCACTGAGACAGTTCCAGTATTTGATATCCAGCATCTCACTTGCACGCACAGTTGACCATGCAGTAAGATATCCGCTCTTTACTCTGTGATTGAAATGGATTTTATTCGGGGTCATGAAATAATCGTCATTGTATAAGATATGGACGTATCTATTATTCATTTACTAACCTGCTCCTTTACGATTTTTTCAACTGTTCTGAGCTTTTGCTCTTTCTCTTCATCTGAATTTGCTTTAACCATCAGGTAAAATTTGATCTTGGGTTCAGTTCCGGAAGGTCTTGCAATTAATTTAATGTCGTTTTCATAATGTAATTCCACTACGTTAGATCTTGGCAACCCTTTAGCGCCTTCAAGATAATCAAGCTTTTTAATTAACTTATTGCTTCCGGCAGCTACATTCACATCTTCACGCAGGTTTTTCATAATCCTCTGAATCTTTTTACTACCTTCATACCCCTCATAATTAAAACTAAGAAGTTTGTTACCATAATAACCGTATTTTTTGTAAATAGAATCCAGGCAATCCAGTACATTTTTGCCCTGAGCCTTGATATACGACAGCATTGTTACAACAAGCGAAGAAGCAACCACTGCATCTTTATCTCTTACATGTGTACCGTATAAATATCCAAAACTTTCTTCAAAACCAAATAAAAATCTAGCTTTTCCTTCCTTTTCGTTCTTCTCAATCAGCTCTCCAATGAATTTGAATCCTGTTAGTGTTTCTTTCAGCTCGATATTATTCTTTTGGGCTATTTCTTTTGCCAGATCGGTAGTAACAATTGTCTTTACTACATAATAATTTTCGTCTTTTAAGCCTTTTTTTATCAAGTAATCAAGCATGAGCACGCCTATTTCATTCCCTGTCAACTTTACATATTTTCCACTAACCAGGCACATAATACCCATGCGATCACAGTCAGGATCTGTTGTGATAATTATGTGTGGTTTTAATTTCTCAGCTTTTTTTAATGCAAGAGAAAAAGCTTCTTCGTCTTCAGGATTTGGATATTTTAGCGTGGGAAAATCACCGTCAGGCGTCAATTGTTCTTGAACAACTGAAACAGAATGCCCAAGTTCTTTTAACACGTCAGAGACATAAGGATACCCTGTTCCATGTAAAGGAGAATACAGAACTTTTATCTTTTCTGGAAATGGGTTAAGATCATTCATCAAATCAACAATGTATTTCTTGAAATTCTTCTCCGTTTCTTCAGGTACTGTATTTATAAGCTCATTTTTCTTCTCATATTTTTCAAAATAATCTATTTTGTTTATTTCAGCAATGATCTCGCTGGCAATTTTCGGAACAGCCTGTGTTCCGTCTGATGTATAAACTTTGTAACCGTTATAGCCACTTGGATTATGACTTGCTGTGATAACTATACCTCCAGAGCAGTTCAAATCTCTCACTGCATAACTCAGTAGTGGAGTTGGTGCCGGAGCAGAAAATACATAACTCCTTATTTCTTTGCCAGATAAAACTCCCGATGCTATTTTTGCAAATTCCCTTGAATTATTCCTTGTGTCATAAGCAATCGCAACACTTAAATCATTTCCATTGTTGCTTTTCTTTAGCCAATTTGCAAATCCCATTGTGGCTTTTGATATCAGGTATTTATTCATTCTGTTAGTTCCAGGCCCCATTAATCCTCTCATACCACCTGTACCAAACTCAAGATCTTTGTAGAAACTATCTTTTATTTCTTCTTTATTCATTGTTTCAAGTTCTGCCTTTATCTTGCCTTCAGCATTTTTCATCCATCTGTTGTACTCATCTATGATCTGGTCCTCATTTCTGTGCAACTTCACCATCCTCCCACACCATCAATGTGATTTATTCGTCCATTAGATAATACCTCTATTACATCTAATCTGCATGATTCAAAATATGGACTTTTAATGGAAATATATCTGTTAGCTGCCATTTCGATTTTCTTTAATTTCTGTCTGTTTATGCGTAAACGAGGTGGAAAATCAGGGTTACCACCTTTAACTTCTACAAACACCAATGTTTTTTTGAGTTTTGCAATAATATCTATTTCAGCAAAACCGTAATTCACATTCCTTTCAAGGATATTGAAGCCTTTCGCTTTTAAGTAACGACAGGCAATTTCTTCGTATTCCTTGCCGCTAATTCTTGACATTTTAATAAATCTTTGGAACTTTTAGATAATGATTCTCTGAATCTGGAAAAAGATCAATGATTTTCTCTCTATATTCAAAATAGGCAGGTTCATCTTCCCTCAATTCCAGTTTATTTTCAACCGGTGTTATCTGTTTATCTACGTCTTCTATATCAACTTCTTTTAGCTTCTCTATATAATGGAGAATTTTGTTGATATCATTTTTTAGGGTTTCTTGTTCATCCTGTTCAAGTTTTAAATGAGATAACTCTTGAAGATGCTTTAACAACTTATCATCAATATTAATACTTTTCTCACTCATATTGCTCACCTCTATTCAAGTTCAACTTCTTTAAGATAATTAGCTGCGTGCTCTGGAGGAACGGGGTTTATGTAAAAGCCGGATCCCCATTCAAAACCCGCCACATGGGTTAATCGAGGTACAATTTCTAAATGCCAGTGGTAATAGTCTTTTCCTTCAAGTCTTTCCATACCCGTGTGTAACATGAAATTGTAAGGCGGGTTGTCCAGTGCACTATAAATTCTAAACAAAACGTTTTTCAGGATCTTCGAAAAGTTTTCTACTCCTTTCGAATCAATTTTGCCAAAATTGAACTGATGCTTTTTTGGAAGTATCCATGTTTCAAAGGGAAATCTTGAAGCAAAGGGTTCAAAAGCAAGGAATTCAGAATTTTCGTCAATTACACGATTCCCTTCAAGTATTTCTTGATTTACCGTATCACAAAAAACACATCTATCTTTGAACTTGTAATAATCCCTGCTTCCATCAATTTCTTCCATGACACGCTTTGGAACAATTGGAGTAGCTATAAGCTGACTGTGGGAATGCTGTAATGAAGCACCTGCTTCCTTACCGTGATTCTTAAATATCAGCACATAGCTTATTCTCTCATCCTTCTCCAAGCTGGTAAACCGTTCTCTATATGCCCATATTATTTCCTGTATTTGTTTTTCGTGCATAAGAGCCATATTGGTATCGTGTTCAGGTGTTTCTATAATCACCTCGTGAGTACCAAATCCTCTGATAACGTCGTACATGCCGTGTCCAAACTTTTCGGGTGTTTCCTCGGGATCCAGAGCAGGGAATTTATTTGGAACAACCCTGATCCACCATCCAGGCTCATCCTTATTTGTGTTCGCAGGCCTAAAAGCCATAATTTCAGGCGGTGTAGTGTGTTCGTTTCCTGTGTCAAAGGGACAAAAGTTGTTGATTTTCTCTTCGGCTGCTGTTGTAAAATCCTTAGGCCTCTTTGAGCGTTCTGTTGCAATTATTACCCATCGTTTTAATATCTGATCTTTGCGCAGTTCAGGCATTATCTGTATTCCCCCCAAATCCAATTATTCTTCTGTATAGTTCTTCATATTCTTTTGCCGACCTTTCCCAGGAGAAATCGGTTTCCATTGCATTCTTCACTATCTTTCTCCATAACTTAACATCACTATAACAATCCAGCGCTTTATTCAATGCTTTCAATAAATCAGCAGCCTTATAACTCTCAAAGCCAAAACCGTTCCCTGTTCCTTTGGCAGGATTAAACTCTGTGACGCTGTCCTTTAACCCGCCTGTATAACGTACAACAGGAACGGTCCCATATCGCATGGCAAACATCTGTCCGAGACCACACGGCTCATACTTTGAAGGCATAAGAAACATGTCAGCTCCAGCATAAATCGACTGAGCTAAATCAACATCAAACATGATCTTTGCAGATATCTTATCAGGCGCTTTTTCGGCCATTTTTTTGAATAAGTCTTCATATTTTTTATCGCCAGTACCCAGAATAACCAGTTGAGCGTCCAGATTCATCAATTCGTCAGCGATCTCTGATAACAGGTCGATCCCTTTTTGGTCATATAATCTTGTTATCATACCTATCAAAGGTTTTCCTTCATCTGGCAATTCAAGCATCTTTAACAGCTCTTTCTTACACTTTCTTTTTCCAGCTGTATCAGAACTGTCGAAATTGAATGGTATTCTCATATCTGTTTTCGGATCGTATTCATCATAATCTATACCGTTCATTATTCCAGTCAATCTATCTGAAACTGTTTTCAATGTTTCATTAAGGCCCATACCAAACTCCTGCGTTTGGATTTCCTTGGCATATTGTGCGCTTACTGTACTAATATAATCTGACGTTAATATTCCCGTTTTGAGCATGTTGAAGTTATTTCCTTGCTTACTAATATTCTTGTCCCACAGTCTAACTGGTAGGCCAGAAAGTGTAAAATATTCCTTCGGAAAATTCCCCTGATAACCAAGATTGTGTATAGTTAGCAGTGTTTTTATATCATTATTTATTTCTTTAATATAAGCTGGAATAACAGCTGTTTGCCAATCATTAACATGCGCTATTTGAACATTTCTTTCTGCAAGAAAGTTCGATGCCGCATCACAGAAAGCAAGCGCCTGCTTTGCAAGATCGGATCCACCGTATATATCTACTGAATCAATTAATTTATCATTTTTAAAAAGAAATACGGGAATATCTGTTTCTGGCAAATTTGTTCTGTAAATTGAAAAAGAGAAATCCTCTTTCAGAAATCTGGTATGAATCTCTTTAATAAAGACAGGATCAGCAATTTTATTCTTAATGATCTTATGAAAAGGCATTACAATTTCAACATCAATATCATTCATGACCAGGTATTTTGGTAAAGAACCTGCAACATCTGCAAGACCACCAACCTTGGCAAGCGGAAAAACCTCATATGATGCCAGGACCACCTTCATTCAATCACCTCCCGAAGAGGTTTGTCGTGTGAAAAAACGATCAGATCAGCTTTTCCCGCATAATTCAATACAATTTCTGTTGCTCTGTCTTTTCGCATTCCTTTTTTCATTTCATAGTAATTTATCTGTCTGGAGCATATATCTCCAGTTAAAAAAACATTTCCTTCATTCTCTGTGTTTATAAAAAAGGAAACATGATCACGTGAATGAAAAGGAGATTCGATTATTTCTACCACATCCCAGAGTAATCCTTGATTAAAAACTTTTACTTTCTTCCAGCTGTGCAAAACATCGACATAAAGTTGCCCCACAATAGGACCAAATTTTTCATAATTCCTCGTCGAATATGATTCGTGAAGATGAACAGTCGCATTTTTAAAGAAGGTTGTATTGAAAGCATGATCTATATGGAAATGTGTTAAAAGAATATCATTTACATCATCCGGCTTAATACCTTTTTCATGCATAGCTTGTTCCAGAAAAGAAACAGATGTAATGTTTCCAGGATCAATCAAAACAGTTCTATTCTCATCTCTGAGCATAGACACAGTACTGGAAGGTGCATCTACTAAACCTGGTATGTGAATCGTACTGCCGGGAAGCAAGATGTCAAATCTCAATTAAACCACTCCAAAGTACACAATACTTGCTACACCAAATATTATACAGTAAATTCCGAAAACCTTTAATTTGCCTTTTATAACCAATTTTTTCAACAACCACAACCCAAACAAACCCGCCAGAAAAGATGCTGTAAATCCATAAATAAGCAAATAATAATCTATGTTTACATTTTTAAATTGAGTTAAACTTGCACCAAGGGTTATGGGCAAACTCATAAGAAATGAAAATCTGACAGCATCTTCTCTTCTTAGACCTATTAATAAAGCAGCAAATAACGTAGCTCCACTTCTCGAAATGCCTGGCAATATAGAAAACGCTTGAAACAATCCAATTAAAAGGGCTCCATTCAATGCCAGATCGATCATGATCCTATTTCCTTTAAGTTTATCACTCACAAAAAGGAAGAATGCAGTGATGAACAACATTAGTGAAGGGATAAGATAGCTTGAGAAGGCAATATCAATCTGCTCTTCAAACAATAAAGCCACCACCACAGCTGGAACGGTTGCTACAAGTAACAACCAAAATAACTTTAAAGACCTCGATCTTTCTTCTTTACTGAAAAAACCGCGCAAAATTTTCCATACATCTTTGTATGTAAACAGAAGCACTGCGAAAAAGGTACCTAAATGAAGAAAGGCAAAAAAAGCTTTTAAATTTTGTGCGTCAAGCTCTATTTCGAAAAAATTTGAAAAAATTGTTAAATGACCCGATGAAGACACAGGAAGAAATTCTGTTAAACCCTGTATTACTCCAAGAAAGGTAATCAATTGTGAATCAGACACTAAAGCCCTCCTCTTCCGATACAGAATCAAAAACAATATCATTTTCTTCCAGTATTTCGGCTATGTATTCGGAACTCATTTTTTCTATTCTGATTATTACAGTCTTCATTCCTTCTTCATCGGGAGTTGTAATTATTGAAAGTATATTTATTTCTTCATCTGCAAGGACATCCACTATTTTTTTCAAATAACCTGGCTTGTCCGGCAATTTGAATGTAATTCTGACACTTTCAACTGCTATTGACGTAATCTCCATCAATGCTTCAAGCACTTCAAAAACCGTTATAACACCTTTTAATTTAAGGTTTTCATTAACTACGGGAACAACAAAATCGTGGCTTTCAATTAATAACAAAACAGCATCCTCAACCAGATCATTATCAAAACAATATAATGTAACATCAGAGGCAACATCTCCAAGCTTTTGTTCAGGATCGAAATTCTTCAAATCTTTCCTCTTTATGATGCCAGCAAGATGTCCATCCTCATTCTTTATAACAACTGTACTCAAATTGAATTCTTTTTTTCCCTTGAATACATCAGATATTTTTTGTTCTGTTTTAAAAATTGGATAAGCTTTATTGATCCATTTTTTTACAATCATTTGTCCACCTTCTTTCTAAGTCTCTTTTGTTATAATACAATAATAAACGAATTCTGTTCAACTCCATAGAAAATCCGGGAGGAATTCTTATGGAACAGGGAGTAATGAAATTAATGGAACTTGCCACCAATTTATTTACGATGTTCCGCTGGAACAATACACCAACAATGTTTCGAACTAATGAGGCAGAAAATGCCTTTGCTTCGGCTCAGTTTGCTCTGTTAATGTCAAATCTCGCCCGTGAATCAAGCATGAGCATAAATGAAAAAGAGCTACTTGAAAGGATTGTTCTCAAAGAACTTCCAAAATGCGTTCTTTCTGATATATCTGTAGATACAAAACTCCTGATAAGGGATCTGGATCCCGAAAAATGGAACGCTGTTTACAACTCCGCTGTTGGCGAGGTTGTTGGTTATCTGCCAGAAACTAAAAAGCTCCAGTTCTCTTCTATTATACACAGAGCAAAGGATGATTCTTTAGAAGGAAAGATAATCTCTGCTTCTGACCTACTTTCAGCAAGGCTCGAGGCAGATTTACATAACAGAATTTTCCCTGAGTACTATGGTGAGATTATTAAAAGCCTTGACGATAAGCTTTCGCAATACAACGATTTTAAACCATACAAAAAGCTAATTAATAGCAGCTGGTTTGATACATACAAAGAATCCATAATCGTTTTGCTTAGGGCTGTTAGATGGAACAGACTTAACAGAAACGTCAAAACTACCGTCGCCGGACACTCTTTTTATGTTGCACTAATTGGTTTTTTGCTTTCATACGAAGAGGAATCAAACCAGCTGGATGAAGTGGAGATAATAAAACGCTCACTGCTACATGATATTCCAGAAAGTTTGACTGGTGACATCATAACCCCAACAAAACAAAAGGTAACGGGTTTCGAAGAACTGGTTGAGAGAGTTGAAGAAGTTATGGTTACAGATAAATTGTTAAACGATATGCCAGAAAAATTGATTTCAGAGCTCAAGAATAAAATTCTTAAGCCTTTTGAAGGAATAAACGGAAAATTGGTACGCGCAGCTGATTTAACAGCTGCGATAGTTGAATGCCTCATGGAAATTAAGTCCGGAAATAACCAGATGTCTTTTAGAATAGCTTTGAATAACATGCTTGATCAACTGGATGAATCGGAATTTTCTTCTGTTAAAGAAGTTGCAGACTTCTTCAAACTGTCATTTGAGTGGACTGGAAGATAAGCCCGTTGTAGTCACAATCTGACAAACAAAAAAATCAACCCATAAGCTACTTTCTGGAAGCTACTCTTCCATGGTTATATATCTCATTTTTAGCCTTCAATGCTATTTCTGTAGTAAAATAAAACATGAGTCTTGAAAAAAGAACTATTAAGCTAAAAACTGGAAATGAAAAAGGTAAATACGTTCTATACTGGATGCAAGCTTCTCAAAGAGCGGAAGAGAACGATGCGCTAAATTTTGCTATCGATCTAGCCAACAATCAAAGAAAACCACTGGTTGTGTTCTTTGGTATTTATAAAGATTTCCCAGAAGCAAACATAAGAAGCTTTAGATTTATGCTTGAAGGCTTACAGGAAACAGCTAATAATATAAACCAACTGGGCGCAAAGTTTTTATGCAGTGTTATTTTTCCTCCCAAAGGTGTCCAAATACTTTCAAAAAATGCTTCTCTTGTTGTGTTTGACAAAGGTTATACAAGGTTACAAAGACAATGGAGAGAATCCACCATAGAAAAAATTAACACCACCGTTTATGAAGTCGAAACCGATGTTGTAGTTCCGGTTGAGATTGCATCCAGTAAAGAAGAATACAGTGCTGCAACATTACGTAAGAAAATATGGAAACATATACCTGACTTTTTAGAATCCAGCAAAAGAAATAAACCAAAAGAGCGTATATCTGGAGAGTCTTTTGGAATTAACACTGCTGATTTATCCAGTATTGATGATCTTATCTCAAGCTTAGAATTAGATAAAGAAATAAGCCCAACGGCAAGATTTCATGGAGGAACCACAAGGGCAAAAGACAGACTAAAAACTTTTATAGAAAAAAGACTACCAAGATACTCAGAACTTAAAAATGATCCAGGTATGGAATATGTTTCAGACATGAGTCCCTATCTACATTTTGGTCAGATATCGCCTGTTTATATTGTGCGAGAAATAAAAAAGCAGGATGTTCCAGATGTTCACGATTATTTGGAAGAACTCATTGTAAGAAGGGAATTGAGCAGGAATTTTACCCATTACAATAACAACTACGACAGTCTTGAGGGACTTCCTGACTGGTGTATGAAAACACTGAGCGAGCATTCCGAAGACAGAAGGGAATATACCTACGAGCTCAAAGATCTGGAGAATTATCAGACCCATGATGAATACTGGAATGCTGCTCAAAAGGAACTTGTAATAACGGGAAAAATGCATGGATACATGAGAATGTACTGGGGCAAAAAAGTAATAGAGTGGTCTGAAAACCTGCAAAAAGCATATGATAATTTAATATTTCTAAATGATAAATATGAACTCGATGGAAGAGATCCAAACGGTTATACTGGAGTTCTGTGGTGTTTTGGGAAACATGATATGCCCTTTAAGGAAAGAGACATATTCGGAAAGGTTCGTTATATGAGCAAAAGTGGTCTTAAGAGGAAATTCGATATGAAAAAATATCTGAAAAAAACTTCAAAAATGGGGGATCCTAAACTTGCAAAACAATAGCATAAGCCTTTCAAAAACTAACTCGTGTGTTCAAATTGAATAAATATTTTGTAATTTGCTCACAGTTTATTGGTAAATGAGAAAACCTAAATCACCACCATCTACAAAATTTTCATTTATTTTCGATAAAGCTTCCGTTACTTCAGAACATGAATAATTCAGTTCGAGTCCTGATAA
>JASMTM010000227.1:0-2782 GCA_041694295.1 Petrotogales bacterium | reverse complement strand
CTATTCCCATTTGGATGAAGACAAAAAGGTCAACTTTACCTCACTGCCAAAAAACCATCATTTGCTTGATGACCATATCCATGATCCGGGCGTTCAAAAAATTCTGCGGTTTACAAAAGGATTTTATACCGTGGAACCAGACAGTGCAGGGTTTGTGGTGAATGACCTGCGATTCGGGAAAGTCATCAATTGGAAGACCGGTGAGGGCGATTTTGTGTTCCGGTATACTATCGATATCACTACAGAGCCGGCAACCATTACGCAGGCTGAACAGAGTTTTGAAGGCGGGGCTGAAGTGTTCGCTCAGCTCTGGCAAAGGATGTTAGGGAGAAAGGATTTCTAAGGGAGAATACTGGATATCACTCCTCATTTCCAGGAACTGTTTTGCCCTGAGAAATACTATTCAGCGAAAAAAAATCTGAGATTCACGGGTTGGCTTATGGAATAAAACCACATTTAATTCATTATGAACATTCCCCTAAAAAATAAACCAAAATCTTGGAAGAGAGGCGGATCCTTTTTATATTTACCGACTAATGATCAGCAGGCCAATGGAACGAAATATAATAAAAACATTGTAGAAATTGAATTTACAACTGTATTTAATAACAAGCCATTTTTTTAGTTCGTAAATCTTGGATAAGTGTGACTTATGTATAAAATCATCAAAATATTATTGTATACAAGTATCTTGCATTCATGTTCTCAGCCAAAGTTACTGGCTTTTTATGGCACAGAACAAAAGCTTCTGATTTATAGCGATTCTTCAATAGAAAATGGAGAAGTTATTCTAGATATTGATGATTACACTTTTAGGTTTAATGCGATAGATTTTGAAAATGAGCTGGCCAAACAACTGAAAGATTATCGTAAGTCAGAGTTTGATTATTTGCACAAGGGTTTTCTGGTAGGTAATTATCAACTAAAGATTAAAAAGATAGATAATGGATTAATTCTAAATGATTCCACAAAAGTTGAGTTCCCTCTTGATTTTTCGATTATATCAATAATTGATGGTTTGATTCAAGAAGGCAGGTTTCATTTATCTAAGAATGGCGAGCAAATAAAATATATGGAGTATATATTCTGGAATCCACAATACCAGGGTTCAATCAGTTCTCAATGGATAGTTGATGATAAAACAATTAATGAGATTACACATGGATTCGTTGACTAAAACAATACCTTGCGTCACATAAAATAGAATTTGTCTGATGTGTAGTGACTTGCGAAAAGTATGCTTAGATAATCAAAATCATAATGGGTTGATAAGTACGTGGTACGAAAACCCCAGCCAACTTATATTAAAAAATCGTTGGTTGTAAAATAAAAAAAAGAAAGCTTATAATGAAAAACACATATTGGATTTTTATAACCATTGCCCTAATCTTGTTTTTAGTTTTCACACCGAGACAGATAATGTACCCTGACTGGAAACACTTAAGTTGGCTAATGTTTATTACCATCTTCTTTTTTCTTCCTGTTTCTGTATATAAAACTGTTAAATATTACAAACCTTTTGGTGCTTTGGCAATTATCTCAGCTTTTTTAACACCGCTTATCTTCGGGCCAAGTTATGGGATTTATCATGGCTACAGAGAAAAACAGCAATTACTTGAGAATGGAATTTGGACAAAAAGTACTGTAATTGACAAAAAGTATAGATCTCACAGGGTCCACTCATGGCTTATCAAATGCACTTATAATGTAAATGACAAAACATATTATACCAACTATGAGAAGGACTCTTTAAATCAATACGAAATAGGTGATTATATTGAATTAATTTATTTGAAAGATTTTCCGAAAATATATCGACTAAAAGACGAATGGAACGAAAAATATTAAAAACTAAACCAGTAAAGCACATTTCGCATTGCAAGGTTCGTGCGGTGTCGTTCGCAGGATTTTTCCATCGCAGTTCAGTTCTGGCGGTAATGAACGCGCTTTTATTCCGCCCCGAAAACACGTACCAGCCGTTCTTCCAAATCATCTAAAACAAATAATATGAGACGTTTTTTACTTTTATTAACCGCAGTTATTCAGTTGAGTTTTTTAGCTGCTCAGAATCAGACTCAGCAATATCTTGAAAGGATAGAACCAAACTTGAAGCCTGGAAACTTAAAGTCAGCATATCTTGACTATGACTTTTCATCGTTGATCATTCCAAAAAGAGATTTCTTAGGCTACATCGGGTCTGAATATCAACGGATAAAAATATTCTACACCTCTGTTTGTAAGGACAGCGATAATCCTGAGTATTATTTTATTGAGGGGATATCGATTGTGAAGAATAATAAATGCGACTTTTCCGGCACTGTAAAAGTTAAAGAAGTCAGAGAGCGAAACTCCATGGAATATGGCCTTGACTCAAAGTATAAAGATGCTGGTTTCAAAGCCCAGGGAGTAATGATTGCTGAATATGAATTTCTTGAAGACAAAAGCCAATCGCATGTCGGAACTTTTTCTGGCCTTATGATAATTGATTGGCTGGTTGATAAGCATGGTGTAATTCATTTGAATGACATTAATTGGTATTCTGACAATTATAGAAATAATCAACACATTGGCACGTGGACACCGTACGGCTCTAATAAATCCAAAACCTGTAATTGGGGAACCAGGAGAATTCCGTTTTCAGGTGACTTGGATATTGGAGTAGGAGAGTTTTATGTTAATCCAAAGTATGAAGATAACGGTTGGGAATTTATATACGCTTTTTAATTGCACAATCTCAATAACTATGCAAAAATTGTTATGCGTTGTTGTTTTCATGGTATCC
>JASMTM010000226.1:0-11068 GCA_041694295.1 Petrotogales bacterium | reverse complement strand
CGATAGCTTTCATCTATTTCAGCCTTTTCTCTGGGAATGTACCTACCTTGTTGTTCCATTAATTCAGATAGCCAGTTAATTTCAATTTTCAAAAGCCCTTCTGAATTAACAACATTTGAGATGTGTTTTGCTGGTACTACAAGAACATTTTCATTCAAAAAAATCAACCTTTCAATATTCTATGTCAGGTGAAAATACCATCTCCACACCCTTTAGTGTTGATCCTTCGGTAAGAATAATCCCAAAATACGAATTTTCGCCCCAGAGCTTTTTCCCATTTAAATCTGTTAATTCTGCTTCGGAAACTTCAAATTCAAAGTAAGATACAACTGTGGGCTCAAAAGGTTCACTTGGGTTGGGTAATTTCTTTGAAATATCTACTATATCAGTTACAACAAAGTTAGTACTATTTCCCATTTTTGCTCTAAACAAGAATAAATCATTCGTATTTTGAGTAGGGTAGCCTTCTATTTCAACATGCCACTCTTTTGCTCTCCAATCTTCTAACGTGCCTGTGCTGCTTATGGTAATGTTTTTGCCTGGTGTAGTATCGCCATTAAAATAATGGTTAAAGTAATCGTCGTCATCACTGAAATCACTTTTCAAGAATTTGCGAAAGGCATTAGCATAAACTGCACCACCCGGATTAATGCCGGTAGTACTATTTGGTGATAAACTTATATTGTATATTCTATAAGAATATGGATCTTCAAGCACAGGATCAACTCGTAATGGACTATAATTCTCTATGTATCTAAAATATGCAGGTGTTCTGTCACTTTTAATTTCAGCGGTTTTGAACCATACATCAGGCTCACTAAAGGTTCCCTGCGGATCGAAAACTTCAACCAGGATGTTCTTTTTGTTCTCAGGATACAAGAACTCTCTATCACTTACCTGTTTGGTCTTGCCTTCACGATTTATATCTGTTTCAACTTCGACTTTGATTACCTCAACATCTAAAGGTATATATATTAATGCCTGATCATCTTCAAAGGGCTGGTACACATTTAGGTCTGTATAACCAATATCACCAGATTTTTTGTAGGAAACACTCCAGATATAATCTTCACTGCCAGTCGGTGTAAAACCATCTGGTAAAGCTCTAATTACTATAGGTTCTCCGGGTTCTCTGTTTAATTTTTGAAATTCAATGTCGAGTGTCGGCCCAAAGCTACCCGGACAGCCTGTGAAGAATAACACCATAAACAAACTGAGTACTACAAGAATAATGCTTTTTTTCATATTTACATGCCTCCTTTTAAGTATTCTTCTACAAATTCTTTCTCTTTATTTTCAGGCAAACCTTCAATTCTTGCTTTATACAATGCGTTCAGAATTTCTCTAATTTGAGGTCCTTCTTCAAGATTAAATTGTTTAATTAAATCGCTTCCTGTTATTGAAGGTTTGTTCTTTTCATATAAAATAAAGTATGTTCTAATTTTTTCTGACATTTCCTTGCTGAACCAGGAATCAACAGCTACTACTATCTCATCCTGTGGTCTTTTTAATATATCATACAGTTTCGAAACAGAAGGTTTTTCAGTTTTTAGAAGCTCCATCTTTAATTTTTTACTTTTTTTAATCCAGTCTTCAATGCGATCTGGTAATCCGTATCTATCAATAACTTTTTTTATATTCTTTTTTTCTTCGTCAAAGTACAATATCATTAAGACAATATAAAACAACTTAGGTTTTATGTTGATCTGTGAAAAATATTTTTGTCTTTCCACAGCATTTCTTAAACACTTAATTTTTTCAGTAGTAATGCTACAATCGAAAAATATGTGCTGCAAAACATTAAGTTCATACATGCGTTTAATTCCTTTGAAAGGATCGGGTTCCACTAGTATTTTTTCGAGTTCCTCCCTTATTCTTTGTCCTGTAACATGTTCAATATAACCTTCTTCAGTAAAATGCTTTAGCGCTTCTAGAGTTCTTTCTTCAATAGTAAATCCGAAGCGCTGTTCAAAACGTATTGCTCTTAATATTCTGGTGGGGTCTTCTACAAAGCTCAGATTGTAAAGCGTTCTGATTATACCTCTGGATAAATCCCTTCTGCTTCCGAAGAAATCATAGAGTAAACCGAATTCTTCCTGATTCAATTTGATTGCCATAGCATTTATAGAAAAATCTCTACGATAAAGATCCTTTCTTATAGTGCTTACATCAACATTGGGGAGTACAGCTGGTTTCTCATAATACTCTGTTCTGGCTGTAGTGACATCGATTCTAAATCCATTTTTGAAAAAGATCGATGAAGTTAAAAATTCGGGATGATTCACCGTCTTAACCTCAAAATATTTTTTAAAAGCACGTGTAAATGTAATAGAATCACCTTCCACCACAATATCTATATCAAAATTCTCACGATTAAGAAGCACGTCACGAACAAATCCTCCAACAACGTAAACAGGCATATGGATCTCTGATCCTACAATTCCTATAAACCTAAGAATTGTTAATATTCTTGATGGGATCCTTGTTTCAAGCAATTCCTTTACATTAACAGTTATTGGCGGTGAGCTTTTTCTTTCAAAAGCTTTATTTGTAGTTTTTTTGGATATAAAACTACTTCTCATAATATCTGTTCTGGTAATTATGCCTGATAATATGCCTTCATCAAGAACAAGAACTCTGCCAACATCATTTTCTACCATTTTTTGTAATGCTTTATTTACCGAGTCACTTTTTTTAACAGTCACAAGTTTAGTATTCATGAATTCTTCGACTTTCTTTTCTTTGAGCTCATGTTTCATAGCTTTTTGAACATCTTTCAATGTGATAACACCAACTACTTTGTTGTTCCTTATCACAGGCAATCCTGAATGACCGGTGTTTTCCATAATTTTACTTGCCTCGCGTACTGGCATTTCATTTAAAACAGTTCTTACGGGAGCGGACATTATATCTTCTGCAGTAACAAATTCAAATGCATTTTCTTTAATTGTTTTTTTAACCTGTTCAATATAACTCTCAGGATCTTCTACTTCAGCACGCGCATAGGTTATATATGGATGTACACTAATAGACGCATTTTTGAATACGTCTTTAAAGTTTATGTCTTCTCGCTTGTAACGTGCAATTATTATCATTTTTGTGCCCTTTGAAAAAGCAAGGACCAGGTTATCATAACCAAGTTGTCTCCAGGCATTTTCAACTATTTCTAGAATATCTGATGGGAAATTTTCAAGCTTTATTAATGATGTTCCTACATTGATTCCGTCTAACTCAAAACTCTCTACGTTTTTTATTATGATTTCAAGAACTTCCTGCTGGTAATCAGTTAGCTCCTTTTCAACATAGTTTGAAATTATTTCCAAAGAAGCATTATTACTAAGTAACCAACCTGCCATTTCAAGATCATAGGGAGTCGTTGTCATAAGTGTAAAAACTCTGGTTTCTCTATAAATGGAAGTTGCAAAAAAGGTTGCTTCGGTAGATGTAATATTTATTTTGTTGTTTTTCAGTTCTTCACACATTAACGTAGTACAACTACCTCTTGCTTTAAATATTCCTTTGATATTTGTCTGGATACCATGATGATCGTAATAGAATGTCTTACCCTTTAATTTCTTAATAATTTCTTCAGGGACCCTATCTTTATCATTACAATCTACTACTATTAGTGATTCAATGGTTTTGAGCTCTATCTTTTTCAGTAAATGATAAGAAAGAGATGGAAAATATATACGTAAAAAATCAGTGAGTTGTTCGGGCAAATGTCCGGAAATAACAATTTCATGGTCCGGAAATATTCTTTGAGCTGCAACAGCTGAGGAAAAAGCATCAAAATCAGGATTTGGATGAGTGGTGATTATTTTCAACAGAACATCACTTCCTAAGTTTCTTCATTTGTTTCAACCCTCTCAACTACTATAAGCTCTCCTGCTTTTGCCCCAAGCATTTTTTGAGCATTGCCTTCATTGATTGCTATTTCGATGAATCCACTGCTGTCTATATGTATTAACAGCTGTCCAGGTCTTACATCAAAATACGTCCGGCAGAATGTTGTTTCATACTGGTTTTGTCCAATTTTAAAGAGAGCATCATTATCCAGAAACTCCTTCACATATTCACCGGGGATGTTGGTTTCAAGATTTCCAAAACGATCACAATATGCAATTTCACCTTTAACTGTTTTCCCAATTTTTTGAGGTTTTCTATATCTCAGTATTTCATAATTCATAAGCAGACTACCCAGCTTTTTTATTTTTACTCCTGATGCAAGATGTGCAACAACAGGGGCAAAGATATCTCTACCGTGAAATGTTGGCGATGATCCATAAAAGTAATTCTGATTTTCAAGTAATCTAACTTCCTTCACACCAAGATCATTTCCAACAAAACTGAAAACCCCATTATCCGGTCCTACAAAAAACATATTGTTCTTAGTTTTCATACAAATTGGTTTCCTTGAAGTACCAACACTTGGATCCACAACAACAAGAAATATTGTTTGTGGTGGAAAATCCTTGCATGCTCTCTGTAATATGTGCGCAGCCTGTCTAATATTGTACTCTTTAACATTGTGGGTGAGGTCAATGATATCTACATCTGGTTTAATAGATTTTATGACAGCCTTTGCAACTCCCACATAATAGCTTTCGTAACCCCAGTCACTCATAAATGCAATCACAAGTTTTCCCTCCATTTAGTAAAAAGCTTCTGAAAAATGGTTCCGGCATATTTACTGTTTATTTTATAAAGATTTGATTTTAGTCCCTTACAGTCAGTAGAGCCAAAACCTTTTATAGGCATCCCAAATTCACTGACGAGTTGCGAAATTTCTTCTTCTTTCTTGATTCTTGATGGTAACAATATAGCAAGGATTATTTCAGATCTGGAAGTTAGGAAATCTATATGCCAGTGTTTGTTCTTCTTTTCTGAAAGATGTCGTTTTACTCGTCCAGTTAAAGTCGACATTGCTGAACCAACATAAACGTATAATCCAGAGTCAATAATCCAGCAGGAACTTTTAGAGCTGACTTCTATTTTTTCCTGTACGTTTATAAAAAGCAAATAAGTTCCTTTATTCATATTCATTATAATAATTATACGATATAATTTTAATAAAACCATTTAGACATAAAGGAGTTGTGCAGAAGTGGCTTATGTAGAAATATATACAGATAAAATTGCCAACAACGCAGAATATCTAAAGGGTTTACTGGATAATAATGAAATTGAAATGGTTGCTGTTTCAAAGGTTACCTGTGGTGATCCACACATAGTAACAGCAATTTTAGAAAAAGTGAAAAATATAAAAATTGGCGAGTCACGTGTAGAAAATTTGGAAAGAATACACAAATCGGGTATAAATGCTGAAACTATGTTACTCAGATCTCCATCTTCTGATAAATCACAAAAAGCAATTGAAAATGCTGATACAATTCTTGTTAGTGAACTATCAGTGCTGGAAAGGTTGATTAATAAATCTTTAAAGAAAGACAACACTTTTATCTATATGGTTGATACAGGTGATTTAAGGGAAGGTGTGTGGTTTGAACACGCCTTTGAGGAAATGAAAAAGGCAGTAGAACTTGCTGGAAAAAAACTCACAGGTATTGGTACAAATCTTGGTTGTTATGGTGGTGTCAAAGCCACACCTGAGAAATTTGATATATTAATTGAGCTTGGTGAAAAGATTAGAAAAAAAACCGGACATGTTTTCCATTATTACTCAGCTGGTAATACTGCTTCGTTGCCATTGGTAGAAAATGGCGATTGCCCGAAAGGAATAAATCAATTCAGACTCGGAGAATCAATAATATGCGGAACGGATGCAACAAATAATCGTATAGTTCCAGGGACCAGACAAGATACAGCGATTCTTTATGGTGAAATTATTGAACTGAAGAAAAAGCCATCATTACCTTGGGGAGAAATAGGCAGGGACGCCTTTGGGAGAAAACCAGAATTCACCGATAAAGGCTGGAGATGGAGAGCTATACTGGATCTTGGTGAACAGGATGTATTAACGAAATCGCTGAAACCTCTTGATAACAAGCTTGAGGTTCTTCATGCCTCCAGCGATCACCTGATTGTTGATATAACCGATAGCAAGGTTGAGTACAAAATTGGTGAGCATATTGCTTTCTATATGTCTTATGGTGCTCTTTTAAGAGTAATGACTTCGAAATATGTCAATAAAGTGTATATCTAACTTCATTTTTTAGTTTTCTCAAATCAAATGAACCTGAACAAAAAACATTATGTCTAATCAACGTATTCTATGTTGACAAAAATACAGGAGGTGTTGACGTTGAGAAGATTGTTTGCTTTGGTTATTTTAGTTTTGCTTACTTTTTCTGGTCTTGCCTATGTAAACCCTGATTACCAGAGTCCTGTTGAAAATGTTGTAGAAGCATGTGCAGAAGCTGTTGTAAAAATCGACGTTGTGTCGACTCAAGCCTATAGTCCCTTTGATTCATTTACAGAAGAGTTTTTTAAGCGATTTTTTGGAGAGATCCCTGAAACTCAAAGAAAAAGAGAAACTTTGGGTTCGGGCTTTATTTTCAGTAAAGATGGTTACATATTAACAAATGAACATGTAGTAACCAGTGCGGATCAAATAAAAGTGACATTGCTTAATGGTGACGAATATGAAGCAAAATATATAGGTGGAGATAAAGAGCTGGATATTGCTGTAATAAAGATTGATCCAGGGGAAAAAGAATTGCCCATACTGGAAATTGGTGATTCTGACAACATCAGTATCGGTGAATGGGCAGTTGCAATAGGAAACCCCCTTGGTTTCCAACATACAGTTACTGTGGGCGTAATCAGCGCTAAAGGTCGTCAGATACAGAAACCATCTGGAGAAGGTTATTATTCAAACCTTATACAGACAGATGCTTCAATTAACCCTGGTAATTCAGGTGGCCCACTTCTTAACATCCATGGTCAGGTTGTAGGTATTAATACTGCTATAGTTTCATCCCAGTACGGTTCAGCACTGGGATTTGCAATTCCCATAAATCTTGCAATGAGATTCGTAGACCAATTAATTAAAACGGGTATGGTAGAAAAAGCATACCTTGGAGTCTATGGTCGAACTGTTGATGAAAGTACTGCCAAATCTATTGGATTAAGAGTTGAATCCGGTGCATTGGTAACGGATGTTATAGCTGATTCTCCTGCGGATAAAGCGGGATTGAAAATTCAAGATGTAATCATTAAAGTAAACGATTTAGCCATAGAAACGTTTGAAGAATTGGTGGCAGTGATTCATAGTTATCCACCAGAATCTACTGTGGAATTAACGGTGAATAGATTTGGAGAAGAGATAACAGTAGAAGTGAAATTAGGACATCAAAACGATGAAGAAGGAAAACTCGATGAAGAAAGGTACGAAGATAATAGAATGGGAATGGTTGTTGGTAACATCTTTCCGGAAGATAGAGAACGATTGTCTATACCAGATGAAATCAACGGGGTTATAATAAGAGAGATTCTTTCAAATAATTATGCTTCTAAACTAGGCCTTCAAAAAGATGACATCATAATCAAAATAAGCATTAACGGACAACAACTTCAAGTAAATAAGCTACAGGATTATAAAGAAATAGTTGAGAATGTAGAACAGGGAGACTACGTAGCAGTATTTATATACAGACAGGGCGTAAGATACATCGCAAGTTTTAGATATCAAGAATAAAAGTTTTTCATTTTAAAGCGCTGCCCCTATGGCAGCGCTTTTTTATTCAATGATATATTACGTAAGGTTTCTTCGTTAATGGATTTTCTATAATCAGTGATTCTGCTTCGTAAACAGTTCTGATTAAATCCTCAGTAATAATATCTTTGGGTTTCCCTTGAGCTATAATGTTACCTTCTTTTATGAAAATCAACCTCTGTGAAAAAGCGATTGCTTCGTTAACATCATGAGCCACCATTATTGTTGTCAAATTCTCTTTCTTGATTTTTTCCATTATAATGTTAGTGATCTTTTGAGTGTGGCCTGGGTCAAGGTGAGTTGTAAGTTCGTCAAGTAATAATATTTGACCTTTCTGTGCAAAGGTTTTTGCTATAACAACACGCTGTTTTTCACCGCCGCTCAGAGTATAAAAATCTCGATCTTTTAGGCTAAGTACATCAGCTTCGTTCATAGCACGATCAATGATCTCGTAGTCCCTTTTTGTGAAACCTCCAAAAAATCCAATATATGGGTTTCTTCCAAAGGAAATAATCGTATCACTTTTGAAGTTAAAGGTGGGGTTAAATTCCTGCGGAACGAATGAGATGATTTTTGCCAGTTCCTTTGGGGAAAATGAGCTGACTTCTTTACTTCTGATTTTTACTGAACCTCTGTAATCCTTAAGTATTCCTGACACAATTTTAAGTAATGTAGTTTTCCCACTTCCATTTGGTCCAAGTATGCCAAGAATCTCTCCTTTATTGATTGAAAGGTTGATTTTTATTAGAACATCAATGTCTGTGTATGAATAAGAAAGATTACTTATGCTAATTAACTCATTCATTGGAAACAGCCACCCTTTTTCTCAAAAGGTAAATAAACATTGGTGCACCAATAAGAGCCGTGATTGCTCCCAGTGGAAGTTCAGTTGGCTGGAACAAAGTACGGGCTATAGTATCGCAAACAGATAAAAACAAACCTCCAATAATTAATGTAGAGAATAGATTAATCCTGCTGTCGGTTCCGAACAACAGTCTGCTTATATGTGGTATTATGAGACCTACAAAACCGATTAAGCCTGCTATTGCGACACTTATACCTGAAACAAATGCAACCATTGCAAAGACAGCGAATTTTAATTTTTCTGGTTCAATCCCCAGAGTTAATGCATGCTGCTCTCCTGTTGCGAGTATTAACATCTTTCTTCTTAACAACGTATAAACAATAGTTTCGATTATTATTACTGGTAGCATTTTCCAGAAACCGGACCAGGTAGCACCTGAAAGTGATCCTAAAGACCAAAAATGAAGGCTGATGATGTTTCTCCAGGCAAAAACTACAATAAAGGTGACAGCTGCATTGAATAAAAATGAAACGATTACACCACTAAGTATGAGATTGGTAACGGGAACCCTACCCCCTCTTCTTGAAATGTAATAGGTTAAAAACGCTGAGATCAAAGCAAAGAAAAAAGCTGTAACTTCCATGCTTATATTAATACCTAAAAAATCATTCATTACCAATGATAAAACGGCACCAAAAGCTCCACCAGCAGAAATCCCAATTATATAAGGATCGGCAAGTGGGTTTTTCAATGTGAGCTGTAAACTATCTCCTGCAATTGCAAGAGCCGCTCCTATGAGAAAAGCGAGTAATACCCTGGGTAAACGGAGTTTTATATAAATTGCACTTTCTGAACTTTCTTGAGGCGATAAGATAAAATTTATTATCTGGGAAAATGAAAAATTTACTGTACCAAATGAAGAAAGCCAGATAAAGAACAACAGGCCTAAAATGCCCAGTAATACTAATTTCGTTATCTGAAAATACTTACTCTTTTTCATAGAATAAGTTGTGTAATAATTCTAAAAGTTTTATTGATTCGGGATCGGTGTGAGCAACCATGCTATCAGGAACTCCAAAAACGTTACCCTTAACAACTGCTCTAACATTTTCAAATGGGGGATAGTTCTTTATTAGTTCTACGGTCCTTTTTTCATCATTGTAATAGGGCACAAGTATGATCTCGGGATTATTTTTTAGTATAAATTCAGCGTTTATTGGAAACCATCCGTTGTTTCCAGTGTAGGGAGCTGCAACATTTACTCCACCTGCGTATGTAATAACCTGATTAATGAATGAACCAGTACCGCAGGTCCAGATTTCTTTCATTTCGCCTGTTATCATTGTGTAAAGTACCGTTGGTTTTTGCTCATTTGGAATTGAGTGAGTTTTTTTGGCAATCTCAAGATATTTTTTCCTGAAATTGTCTGCAAGAGATTTACCTTTTTTATTTTCTCCAAAAATTGCAGCGATTTGTACGATATCTTTGTAGATTTCCTCGAAGGTATTTGGATTTATTACCACAACATCAAGACCGTATTTTGTCAGTTTATCAGCCTCAGATTCCTGGAAACCGCCAGTCAGGAAAACAATATCAGGTTCAAGGGTAAGTATCTTTTCAATATTTATTGGTACGAGATTTCCAATTGTTTCAACATCACCTACCTGAGCGTACTCATCCCAATCTGTAACTCCAACGATCTTTTCTTCAAGGCCTAGATAAATCATAAAATCCGTAACAGCTGGAGCTCCGATTACTGCAGTTTCAGGTACATCTGCAAGTTCGACCAGTCTGCCAGCATCATCTACAATCGTGAAAGCATATGAAAGACCAACAATAACAATGAACCCAACAACAAGAATCTTTTTAAGCATAATAATACACCTCCATTATAAACAAACCCACCATTTCTCTACCACGGAGAAATGGTGCCAGAATCTGTTGAAGGTATCCTGACTTGTGGATCATCCTACTATCCGCACCTTCCCGGAATATCCAGTGGCTATTGCGGATTTCGTACCCACTTACAGTGGCGGGACCGTACCGGTTTTTCACCGATTTCCCTTCAGTCAGATCCAGAGGTTTGTTACTTTATCTAGAAAAATAGTTATCAAGATCCGAAAATTTCAGTAACATTGATAATGGTCTACCATGAGGACACACTAACAGTTTACGCTTTTTTAACTCATAAATCAATGCTTTCGCCTGCTCAAAATTCATCTTATCTCCTGTTCTGAAAGATGACTTACAGGCAATTTCAGCTATAATAGCTTTTCTGAGTTCCTTTTCGTTCTTAAAGATTCCAAGTCTAAGTTCATCTATAATGTCTCTAAAAGCACTTTCTAGGTTGCTATTATCAAGTATATATGGAACGGATTTCAATATGATTCTATCACCGTGCATATCAAAATAAAACCCAAGTTCGTTTAATAGGGCCTTGGAATCTTTTACTATTTCCATGCTGGTTTCATTCAACAATACATTGATGGGCTCCAGAAGATTCTGAGAATTTACTTCAGTTATTTCATTAAGTCTTTCGTAGGTAATTCTTTCGTGCGCTGCATGTAAATCAATGATAAGTAACC
>JASMTM010000225.1:0-4704 GCA_041694295.1 Petrotogales bacterium | reverse complement strand
GAATCAACCGATAAGATTTCAATATCTTCTATTTTTTCCATTTCAGGAATTAAGTAATCCTTAGAAACTGAACTATCCGTTTCTTTATTCATTACCTTTACTGTAATCTGCTCATTGGAAGAAAAAGCTGGAAAGGTAAGCTGAGAAATATACTCCACAGTCGCGTAAAACTCGTAGAACATAAACATTTCATCTATTCTGTCCACAAAATTCCCACCATTAAACGGGAACAATATTCCTCCACTTAAATTTGTGAGTTCACCGAACCTTTCATCGGGATCAGAATAAAAAGCAAAAATCGTTATATCCCTGTCTATAATATTTTCTTTAAGTTCATTAATAGCAAATTCGTTGATTTTATTTTGCTTCGTATCTTCATCGGTAAAAAGAATTATCAATTTTGAAGCAGAGTATCTAAAATCATAATTTGATGCCACTCTCAATGCTTCTATCTGACACTCATTTCTGCCTCCTCGAAAGCTGGCTGCCTTTTCTATCCATCTCTTTGTTTGCTCTATGGAATAAGTGAAGTGAGAGAAACCTCCGGTGAACTCTGTATTGACCTCTGACCCAAAACCCACAACTGCAAACCTGACATTATATCCATGTCCTGACATCTTGGATAATAGCTCTTCTGCTTTATTCTTCACATAATTCATTTTCGGTTCCATCGTACCTGAATTATCTACAACCAGCACTATATCAATAGGTTTACTGAGAACACTTGAATGTATCTCAATCGATTTAATTTCAGCCGGTATATCTTCTTCAAAAATTTCAATACTTTTAAATGAAAGCCTTTCTCCGCTTATATTCAGTTTAACGAAAGGAAAATTACTGCAATCTATACTGTGAATAGTCAATGAAGAAAAAGTCATCGATGAGATCATTACAAGTATGATGAAAAATAATGTAACCTTTCTTTTCATTCCCACACCCCCCTAAATATTAAAGAACAGCCATTTCAGCGAGGGTATTTAGTATTATTTTGTTTCTGTACATACTCGAAGATTATTTTGTATAAATGTTTGTTGGTAAATCAGCTTAAGTCTATATTTTTTGGTAAATAGCTGAAACGTAATTCCACAAATTATCATTAATTGCAAATTTTTTGTATTTAACTTTCAAATTATCTTCCCTGATTATTTTCTGTTTTATTTTTCTTTTTGAATTCTTCAAACCTTTTTCTTGAATCCTTTATTATCTCGATAGCAGCATCTTTATCCCCCCAGCCTTCACTACCCGTTTCTTTATTTTCCAGTTCCTTATATATTGAAAAGAAATGCTCTATTTCTCTCAATAAATGAGGGGGGACTTCGCTTAAACTGGAGATATGATTCCACAACGGATCTTTCACGGGCACACACAGTATCTTTTCATCGATTCCTTTCTCATCCCACATTTTGAAAACCCCAACGGGTACAGCTTCTATTAAACATCCTGGAAAAGTCGGTTCTGAGACGAGAACCAGAGCGTCCAGGGGATCATCATCCTGTGCCAGTGTATTCAGTATGTAACCGTAGTCACTGGGATAATGGACTGCTGAAAAAAGTGTCCTGTCAAATCTTATTCGTTTTCTCTTCTTGTCATATTCATACTTGTTTCTGCTTCCTTTAGGTATCTCGACCATGATATCAAGTACAGGACCATTCATAACAACACCTCCATTATTATTATACAGCTTCAAACTAACAACAAATAATTAACACAACATATAGTTTAACAAGTATTCTGAGCTTTTAGTCAATTGTTCTATAATTATTTATACAGATATTCTTTGACAACAAGTAAGTGCTATTGTAGTTCTGGCTTACTGGCAAATGCAAAATCAGAATTTCTTCCACTGCTATTTTAGCTGACTGGAAAGATATTAAAGAAACTTATGGTATGATATTGAAGCGTTCTGCGATGATATCGGACTACAAGTTGACGAAACCAATAGTGCTTTTGTTAAAAGAAACGGAGACTATACTTATGAGGACACCAATCGCCAGTATTATATAAGCAGATTTAATGGTGATAAACCTGGGGGATATCTTGCACATGACAGTATAGATAACAATTATCTCTGTCTTGGTTCATGGGATGACTGTGCGTTTAAGATATTAGTAAGGCACAGAATCTTTTAGCAATATTTTACGAACTTTGTATTTTTCTAGCCCAATCACGTGCTTTTTTAATCAAATACTCCAAATCATTCGTACTTTGAAACTCTGCTACACTGATAATATTATTACCTTCGAGTATTTCCTCAAAATCATCAAAGGTATTTCCTACCATTCCCTCATGTGTACAGAACAAAGCGACATCTTTGTCAATAAAATCTTCCTGATCAAAAAAAGTATTGAAGACTGGCGCATATGTCAAAGTCCAAACCGGGGTTCCAAGAACAATCAAATCATAATCATCTGGATTGTGAGTCAGCTTTTCAATTTCGGGTTTTGCATCCATTTCTACTGATTCCTGACCCCAGATGTACTCCTCTTTATCTTCATCTTTTTCATAACCTTCAAATTGTTCAGGGTTTTCAACATGCTGATAGAAAGATCTCTTTCCCTTTTCTTTTGGTACAAGTCTTTGAATATCTGCTCCAATTTCATGTGCTATTGACTCAGCGATTTTTTTCGTAAATTCATCATAGGAATAATAAACCAACAACGCTTTCTTCTTTGCCATTTTATTACCCTCCCATACGATTTTTCAATGAAGCAGTCTTTTATTTTCCTTTTCAAAGAAAGTTTACTACACATTTGTTTATTCATATAACGAAACAGCCTGTCTTTTCCGGCGACAGGCTGTTTTTTATTTAAGATCCTTTAGCACTTCTACGAATTTTTTCATCCAAATATAGAGATCTCCGGGATGTCTTGAACTCACCCAGTTACGATCAACTACTACTTCTCTATTTTCAAAGCTAGCTCCTGCATTTTCAACATCATCTCTTATAGTAATAACGGATGTACCTTTTCTTCCCTTCAATACACCTGCCGATATCAATATCTGTGGACCATGACATATCGTGGCAACAGGTTTTTCTTCATTGAAAAAATGTTTTACAACCTTTAATGCACTTTTATTCAATCTTATTCCTTCAGGAGCTTTTCCGCCAGGAATTACCAGCGCATCGAATTCTTCAGGGTCTACTGTTTCAAAAGATAGATCAGGTTTCACACTGTAATCATGTTTCCCGTTTATTTCCTTTGTATCATTTGCTGCAATCTTTACTTCATAACCTTCTTCCTTTAAACGGTGTAAAGGATAAATAAGCTCAAGATCCTCAAAATCTTTCCCTGTTATAAAAAGAATTTTCATAATACTCCTCCTTAATTCAGATAATTTTAATCTGGTTTAATTATACCATCTTTTTTTCCTGCATATAAGGCACTGAACAATTACGAGAACTTATGAACATAATATTTGCGAATTTTGAACGAAACGATGTTTATCTCATGTTCATAACTTTAGAAAAAAACAGAAAATTGTTTATTAAAAGTACTTTTACGGATGTTTATAACTTTTTTATCCAAATTCACGATCAAAGAAGGCTTATATCTCTTTGCATAAAATTCCACAAAAATTTGAACATGAATTATCGTCTTCCAAATTTTTATCTATGTGTTTTCTCTGTTTACTATTCTTGTAATAGCTTTGAAAATTCCCAATTTTTAAACATACTCAATGCATTTTCTATTGATAATTAGGTAAGTTATGAACATTTAATGTTGATAACTGGAAACTTATAAACTTAGTACCAAAACTGTTATGAATAATCGTTACTATATGTTTTGAATGATTTTTCTACATCAGATACTACTATTACTTGTATTTATAAATAAAGAATAAAGAAGACTATAGTACCTAATTAATAGTCATGATGTTAAGCCAAATCTATATCCAAGAAAAATCACAATAAGCGTTAAAATAACGAGAACCAGTACAAGTGAAAAATTCCTTCTTTTCTTCACAATAATCACCTCACAAAAAAATTAACTACAACAAAGATCAAAAAAGTTAGAAACCAAAAATGACGAAAATTCTGTTCTTATCATAACAACATTATTTTCATAAACAAACTCAACAAACCTCTTTAAAAACGTAGATAGACCTTTAATCTTTTTCATTTCAAAGAGTTTATTTCCTACTCTTATACCATCTTTATTTGCAAACAATGACCCTTTAAATTTGTCGACTACATTACGATTATTTCTTCTCCTTATAACCACTTTTCCCATACCAGCTCTTATTTTTCGAAATCATTTATATAGGATCTTAGTAACTTTATTTGTTTATCAATGACAACGTCAGTTCCTTTTCCATCAATATAACCGAATCTATCAACAACAAATTTCGAATAACATTTTGAACATGAAGCTTCATTACCAGGAGCTTTGATGGTTCTATAAGAACCGCACTCAGGACAAAACCACATTAATCTTTCTAGTCCTAGAGCTCGCTTTTTTCCATCATATATATAATTCCTGGATTTTTGCCATTCCCATTCAGAATCAAATATAAAATTCAATACCTCGTCATCTTCAAAGACACCGAAATCTATTTCAATTGTCCCTTTTCGTCTTTGTTCTGCCCAACGTGGTTTTGTAAGATAACCACCGTGAATTTTAGCTCCTACTATAGGTACCTGTGATTTGTTTATTAATTTGCCGACTCCTGGATAAACATTTCCTGCTCTTCCATCCCAGGTAA
>JASMTM010000224.1:0-8542 GCA_041694295.1 Petrotogales bacterium | reverse complement strand
TTACTTCGTTATTGTTAAGGTAAGCAACCCCTGCAGAATCGTAACCTCTATACTCCAACTTCTTTAAAGCACCTACCAGATTGGAAATGGTTATTCCTTTGCCGGTCATTCCTACAATTCCACACATATATTAACTCCTGAGACTATTTTTAAGCTTATCCACAAGATTACCTGTTACTCCTTCAAATGCTACATTCAAAGCATTTTCAATTCCCGTGGAGTTTGAGCTCCCGTGTGCCTTTGTTACAACTCCATTCACACCCAGTATAAAGGCACCACCATACTGATTTGAGTCAAGTTTCTTTCTTAATTTGTCAAAGGTACCCTTTAATAATGCTCCACCCAGTAAACCCAGGGGGCCTGAAGATTTAATTTCACTTTTAAGTAATGCCGAAATATATTTAGCTGTTCCCTCTATAGATTTTATCGCGATATTCCCTAACAATCCTGAAGTAACTATAACGTCTACATCTCCTGCTACAATATCCCTACCTTCTACGTTTCCGACGAAACTATCTGAAAACCTCTCTTTGAGCAGAGCAAAGGTTTCTTTGAGCAGATCGGTTCCCTTTTCATCTTCTTCACCAACGTTTAACAGTCCAACCTTTGGATTGTTGATCTTCAAAATTCTGGCATATTCTGTTCCCATAATTGCAAAATCTCTTAAGTGAGAAGCTCTAACCTCCAGATTTGCCCCTGTATCAAGCAAAACCGTAAAACCATTTTTTGAGGGTACTGGTGTTGCGATAGCTCCTCTTTCAATTCCTTTTATTCTTCCCACAACGAACAGAGCAACCGCGAGAATACCACCGGTGTTTCCCGCTGATACCATAGCGTTCGCTTTTCCTTCTTTTACAAGCTGAGCTGTTTTGTACAAGGATGTGTTTTTCTTTCGTATTGCAAGAGAAGGTTTTTCAGCCATTCCAAAAACATCAGGTGCATCAACTACGTGGATTTGTTCACCTGTATAATCTTTCTCATTTAGAAGATCTTTGAGCTCGTTTTCTTTTCCTACAAGGAGTATATCAATATTTTTGGATTTCCTATTTAAAAACGAAATGGCGCCATCAATGTTAATTTTTGGCGCCTGATCTCCACCGTATGCATCAAGGGCAATTGTTACCCTTTCCATATTATTCACCTATCTCTAGAATCTGCTTTCCTCCGTAGTATCCACAACTCAGACAAACCCTGTGAGGCTCTTTTGGAGCTCCACAATTAGGGCATGTTGATATTGCAACACTTTTTGGCCTGTAAATTTTGGCTCTTTTCAATCTTGTTCTTGACCGTGAACGTTTTTGCTTTGGTACAGCCATGATGTCCCTCCCGTTCTAAACTATCCGTTTCGTATGTTTTCCTTCAAATCACTCAATAATTTGTGCCATTTATCGTTACTTTCATTTTCCTGTTCGCAATTATGATCAGGGTTCTCATTTAAATTAGCACCGCAAACAGGACATAACCCCCTGCAATTTTCAGAGCAGAGTACTTTAAAGGGTATCTCTACTATTATAGCCTCTAGTACGCGCTCTGACAAGTCAAGTATATCACTATCGAGGGGTAATGTGTTTTCAAGGTCCTCTGAAGGTCCACTATCCACTTCCTTGAAAAATTTTCTGGCAGGTAGGTAGACAGCCTCTACAGTTCCGTTGATTGGGACGTTTACATCCTTCAAACATCTGGCACACTTTTCAATAACCTTTGTTTTGACCGTTCCGCTAATGATTACAGAATTTTTTTCCTTGTACAGGAATACTTCCACATTGATTGGTTCACTGCATCTAATCTCAGGGTATATATTTTCAAAGTTTACACTCAGCTGCTTCGTCTTTTCAAAGGAATTCAGTTCTACGATTAGTTCTTTGATTTTCGTTTTCATTTTCTTTCACCTCTTGACCAGCAGAATAATATAATACTATGGAATTGTCAAAGAAAAATGAATTTCTCACGAACGATTTTAACAGAAATTGGGTTACAGTCAATGGTATTTTAAAATAAGCAACGGGTAATCTTAAAAAGCATGGCCACAAATTTATTAAATTTAGCAGGAAACTACATTAATCGAGCACCGATTTAAGTGTTTTCAATAATTTAGTTCTCATATTTGCGTTGACAGTTTCACTTCTTTCTAAAGGATTGCCGAGCTCGTGCAACTTTGTTTTTGTGAAGTGTTTTCCAACAACAAGCACTCTTGTGGAAAGGTGAGCGGCTTCGTAGGGATCATGGGTTACGTTAATTGCAGCGAAATTGTGTTTTTTCCACAGTTCGAGAACAAGCTTCATCATATCTTCCCTTGTTAGTATATCAAGGGATCCAAAAGGTTCATCGAGAAGAATCAAATCAGGTTCTATCGATAACGCTCTGGCCAGAGAAATCCTGCGTTCCATTCCTCCGCTGAGTTCTGTAGGATATTTATTGCGATGTTCCATTAAGCCAACTTCAGATAGCATTACATTGGCTTTTGATTCACTTGAAACCACACTGACATTGTAAAGGGCGCTTTTCCAGGGGATTAATCTTGTGTCCTGAAATACAAAACCCAATCGCTTGTATTTTCTGTCGATTCTTCCTGAATCAGGTTTTAGGAGATTGCTTACAAGCTTTAAAAGAGTAGTTTTTCCGCAACCGGAGCTACCAAGTATGGAGAGAAATTCTCCTTCCTGGAGCGAGAGGCTGAAGTTCTCAATAATCAATTGTGTTCCAAAAGCTTTATTGATATTCCGGATGTTAAGAAGCACGAACCATCATCCTTCTTGACAGTTTATCGAATATTATTTCACTGACAATTCCAAGAATGATAAGTATTACTGTAAAAGCAAATACATCTGTAGTGTTTAGCGCATATTTTGCGTCAGAAATCATTCGTCCCAGTCCGGAAATCCCCACCATGAATTCAGCGACAGCCACCGTTTTCCACATCATTCCAGAGCTAATTCTTAAAGATGAAACAATGAAGGGCATGGCTGAAGCGAAGTAAATGTCTTTGAACACAATTTTCTTTGACAAATTAAAAACACGGGCCATTTCAAGTAATTTTTTATCTACATTTTTAACCCCTTCGGTAATGTTCAGTGTAATTATGGGGAAAAGAGTTAGAAAGACTATATAAAGAGGTGAGCGAAAACCGACACCCCACCATAAAATGGCGAGTGCGAGCCAGCTCACAATTGGAATTGCCTGTAATGTTATGATGATAGGTTTGAAAATCTCATATAGGATTTCAATCAGTCCCATTGCAAAACCAGTTATTAGTGAAAAAAGCAGTGCAAGTGATAGTCCTCCAAGTGCTTTAAGTGCAGTAAATAAAAGCGGCGAGAATATTTCGCCGCTTATAAATAGTTCTGCCAGGCGCTGGATAGTTTTAACTGGTCCTGGCAGAAGTAAATCATTGCCTACTATAAAAGAGCCTGTTAACCAGAGGCTAAATATTATTGCTATTGAAACACATAGTCTAAAATACTTCACTTTCATAGAAGAACTCATCAAAATCAATGTCGCCTATTAATGTATTATCAATTTCATTAATGCTCTTTATGTATTCGGTTACTGCTTCTCGCATCTCATTATCAGCTTTGAACTCATATTTTGTTGATAGAAATGCCTTTTTCAATACGGGAACTGGAAATCCTCCCATTTTTTCAGAGACGAAGTTAGCTGATTTATCCAGTTTTTGCAAAGACATCTCAAGTGACTGTGCATATATAAGTAAAAAGCTATCCGCCACTGTGGTTTCGAGATTTGTTCTAACAAATATTCCTGAAGTTGGTACTGAAAAGTCTTTACCTGTCAATTCATTCCACATTTTTTCAATAGGAAGTGATTTTACAGCTTCAGGGACCTTTGTTACAGCCAGTGATGCAAATGGTTCAGGAAGTAACAAAATTTCAGCTTTGCCAGCTGCAAAAAGTTGGACCGATTCCGGCCCTGCGACATAAACCATATTAACGTTTTCGATATTCTTCTTTTCCAGTAAACCTTTTAAAATCACGTCAGCTGTTTGACCCGGTGCCTGAAGAGTGTAGACGGTTTTTCCTTCAAGATCTTTTATATCGGTCATTTTCTTTTTTGATACAAAATAAAAACCATCCCACATTGATACGGCAGCCAGTTTTATTGGTACACCCTTAGCTGACAGCTGTGCTCCAACGGTTACAGGTAAAAGAGCAGCGTCTACTTCTCTGGAGACTATATCTGCAATGGCCTGGTCCATCGAGCGCCAGAATTCGATTTCAAAGCCTCCAGCACTTACACCTTTGTCTGTAAATAATTCAGCTATTGGAAGGAGTGTCGGTCCGAGTGGATTTATAAATGTGTGAGCTGCAAGGGAAAGAGAAAATAACATTACTAAAACTGTGAATAACATAAGAACTTTCTTCATAAAATGACACCTCCTGTTATAAAATTAATAGAAGAACTACTGTTATGCTCATGACGATTATATAACAATATAATGAGCATTAAAATGGGCTTAAAGAATAACTTCAAATTAATTTCAACAGAATTAAACCGGAACCCTGTTAAAAAGTTGCAAAGAACGAAACAACTATGATAAGCTTGTTTTGAAATGGAAGGAAAATGCAGTATATTTATTCCATCTGAAAGGGGGGGTATTATGAACAAAAAGGAACTGGTAAATGCATTAGCTGACAAGACGGACATTACAAAGAAAGAGGCTGCAGAGCTTTTAGACACGATAATAGATACTATTGAGGAGAAACTTTCTAAAGGCGACCTGGTCCGTTTAGTGGGATTTGGAACGTTTAAGGTTGCAAAGAGAAAGGCCAGAAAAGGCGTAAATCCGAGAACGAAGAAATCAATTACAATTCCAGGGGGAAAGGTACCGAAATTCGTACCTGGCAAAGAACTGAAGAAGAAAGTTAAGTAGTATTACATCCACAGGGCAAGGAAATCCTTGCCCTTTTTTCTGCATTATCACAGTATATTTCAAATTCTGATATTTGTTTACTTCTAATATTTCTAATTAATTTAATATATTAGGAAACGACTCGTTCTTCTACAAACAAATGTTGTTATAATTGTTTTGAGTAACTATGATTTCTTGAAGGGAGTAATTTCTTGAAGTTTAGGCTGTTTGCTATATGTTTTCTCTTAATAATTTTGCTTTTCCCTCTTTCCAGCTGTTCTGTTTGGTGGCTAAAAAAGGAAGACTTTGATAGAGAAATGTCAGTTGTTAAAGACAGACTGAATGAGATTTCAGGCCAGAAGGAAGATCTTGAAGAAATAAAACGGGAAATTGACAGCTTATCAGGTGATTTGAATAAAATCGATAAACAGCTGGATACGATAGAAAAGTTAGTTGATGATTCCAGTGAATACGAAAAAATTGAGGAAATTTTGAATGAGATGTCAAAGATAAGGAAAAAATTAAATGAAATTGAGGTTACTGGAAAAAATAACATAGAAATGGTTGAACAGATAGAAGATAAAATCGACGAGTTTATTAGATCAGTTGAAGAAGAGATGGTTGTTGAAAAGGAACTGCAGAGTATTAAAATATTGCTTGAAGAGCTTGAGGACAGCAGTGATGAGGAAGAAAAGTCAAAGATTTCTTCTCTGGAATCGAGAATAGAATATCTTGAAAATATCTACTCAACTGAAGCCTCTACTCTCTCTTTAGACCTGTTTCTTTCTGAAATAGCTGACATTCGAAGCAGAGCCGGTTCGGATCTATTGAATATTGAACAAAAATATGTAAAATATACAGTTCGATCAGGTGATACTTTGTGGGAAATAGCCAGCGCTTACAATATTAATCTTGAAGATTTGCGGAATTCAAATCGTGAGTTAAAAGAAGGCGACGTTATTCATTCTGGAGATGAATTAATAATTCCGGTGGATTATGATTCTTATTTACGACCTGATTTGGTAAGAACTGCAATCGGCATTCCTGATAACTATGAAAAACTTATTTCTTCGATAGTATCTACATATGGAAGTTACAAAAATGGTTATGCAAATCCCGGCGTTGATTTAAAGCTGGAAACATCAACGTATATTAAAAGCATATTGCCGGGTAGAGTAATAGAAGCCGGAGTAATGAATGAATTTTATGGACTGGCTGTTTTAATTGAACATGGAGATGGTTATAGAACGGTTTATTCAAGACTTGGTTATACAGAACTGGAAAGGGGAGATTTTGTCAGGGCTGGAGATGTTGTTGGAATCACAAAGGAGAATGGGGTTAATCTACATTTTGAAATATGGCAGAATGAAATCCCCATAAATCCCGCTGATTTACTATTCATTGATATGGGAGAGTTTAAGGTGACAATGTACACTGAATGGGATGATGGAAAAAATCCAACATCTCCATCTTTTAAGGTTACTTCATCAGGAACATATGTAAAACAATTCAGGACAGTGTCAGCGGATCCCGAGGTGTTCCCGGCAGGCACGGTTATTTATATTCCGTATTTTGCCAATGAACCAAATAAAGGTTTCTTTGTGGTGGAGGATACGGGGAACGAAATAAAAGGAAATCGTTTGGATATTTACATAAGGGATTATGAAACTGCATCAAAATTCAATAAAGATCTATTCGTATATAAGGTTTATTCTCCATGAAACGGTATGCAGTAATAATGGTTTTCTTGTTGATAACGATTCCTCTTTTTGGAGGGATAATAAAACGAATCGAAGTGGGAACACATCCCAATAGTCTGTCAATGTATAAAACCGAAAATGGAGATACATATTTTCTGATTCTCGATGAGGGCACTTCCTGTATCTATATTTTTAACGAGGATTTTGAATTAGAGAAAATCATTGATGAATATTCCGATAATGGAATTGTTAATATCATTATTCATGAAAGAAAGCTTTATTGCATGGCATTCCATTCAGGAAGGTTAATTGTGTACGATCTTGAAGGTGATATTAATTTCTGGAAGCCTATTGACGTTATTTCACTGAAGAGCAGGATTTTCACCGGTGCGTTCCTTGAGGATACATTGGCACTTCTATCTATTGACAAGGAAATTATTTTTGTAGATACGGGTAATCTTTCAGTAGTGAAAAGGCAGAATTTACCTGTAAGAGCTCTTTCAATTAAAGCTGATGAATACTTTTTCTATGTGACACTTTTTTATAATTACAGCCAGTTGGAGAATACTTTTAGTACTGAGGAAGGATTATACGTGTACGACGAAAAAGGTACATTGAAAAATAAAATAGACACCGGAAAAAGACCCTCTTATATATTTATTAGTGATAGAATTATTGGTGTAGTAAATTATCTAGACGATATAATTAAGCTTTTTAAAAGGATAGGGAATTACATTTTTGAAGTGAATAAAGTAAATATTGGAAAATTTTCTAATTTCCCTATAGTAAGAGAAGATGTATTGTTGATTTGTGCTCTTTTGGAGAATAAGATTTACAGATATAATCTTATTACAGAAGAATCAGGTATAATAGAAACAACAGGAAAAGGACCGCTTAAATGTGAGTTTGACCTGGATTATTATTATGTTATAAGTGTTTTCAGCGGTAGTTTTGAGATATTATCAAAAGAAGGCCATTCGCTGAAAAGCTTCGATCTTCAGGGTTATCCAGTGGATTTTTTGATCTTTGAGAAACATGCGTTGATTTTGTTACAGGAGTCCTGGGATTATTCAAAGGATCCCGGTGAACTGGTTGTTGTAAGTTTTTAGCAAATATATTTTTGCTCAGAACATTGAAATCAAACACGTTTTTATTGTATAATATGCCTGAAATTACCATCAGAAAGCAAAATAAACAAACCTAAATCTCATAGAGGGGGGAAAGTGTATGAAAAAGTTAATTATACTGGCTTTGTTAGTACTTACCACAGTAACTTTCGCAGTAAAAATGCCAGTTCAACCCATATTATGGTACAACGTTGACGAGTGGGTTGAAGGAGTTAAACCAGCAGAGAGGGCAGATTTGATAAGGATGTTGGTTTATCGGAATCTTGACCCTATAATCAATTTTACGAATTATGATATTTGGTTAAATAATGAACCTTTTGCCAAATATGATATTGATGAACCTATTACTAAAGCTGAAGTTATGACGATGTTTGTGAAATATCTCGGTCTTGAAAGAAAGGCCATTGAAGAATATCCCGGACAGGCACCATACGATAATACAATAAAGACAGAATATGAAAATGTTTATAAAGGTGGTTTCGACACCACAAGAATCTGGGGATATTCTCAGGTGCTTACTGAAGCTTCAACATCCCTGGAAATGGACAATATTGAAGAGAATCTCACCAAGGCTGAATTTATCAAGTATCTTGTTGATGCTTTTGTAGTCAAAAATCCAGATTATGCCTACCTAACAGATAAAGTAAAGGAGTTAAGTGGCAAATATGCTGGGCTTTCTTTTGATAAAGAACTCGCAGCTTACATCTACATATTTGAGAATTACTTCCTTGTACCGGCAGAAGACAAAGCTGAACCTATTTTAACTGATAGCACTATTTATACTAAGACAGAAGTATTTACAAGAACATACGAAGATGTTATTTCGCGCGAAGAAGCATATGCCTTGTTTG
>JASMTM010000223.1:0-3209 GCA_041694295.1 Petrotogales bacterium | reverse complement strand
TGAAGGATTCAGATATGTGGTACTTCCTCAAGCTTTTAGAATCGCTTTACCTCCCTGGACTAACGAGTTTACAATAGTTTTAAATGATTCTTAATTTTCATTTGCTCTGGGAGTCACTGAATTACTTCGACAGGGCAGATACATAATTTCAACTCAATATGAGCCGATGTTGATTTATCTTACCGTTGCGGGAATATATCTTTTCATAACACTTGTTGTGAACAGAGGAATTGGAAGTCTTGAGAAAAAATTAGAAATACCCGGTTTTTCAACAAGGGAGAGAATACGATGACTGATAACAATGAAGAGGTCCTACTTAAAGTAAAGAATCTAAAAAAGAGCTTTAATAAAAATGTTGTGCTAAAAAATGTCAGTTTTGATGTTAAAGAGGGAGAGACAAAGGTCATTATTGGACCCAGCGGAACTGGAAAAAGCACACTTCTTTCTTGCATAAACATGCTGATACAGCCAGATGATGGAGAAATTTTACTCAGAGGTGTTGACGTAACCAGAGCAAAAGATCTTAATAAGATAAGGCAAAGAATTGGTTTTGTTTTTCAGGATTTTGGACTGTTTAATCATTTGACAGCATTGAGAAATGTGATGATTGGACTGACAAAGGTAAAAGGTTTGAATAAAAAAGAAGCTGAAAAAATCGCAAAAGAGGAACTCATCCGTGTAGGTCTTGAAGATCAGATGAAAAAATATCCAGCTCAGTTATCTGGAGGACAGAAACAGCGTGTTGGTATCGCCAGAGCACTTGCCATGGATCCGGAGATTATTCTATTTGATGAACCAACTTCAGCGCTTGACCCAGAGTTGATTGGGGAAGTCCTCGGAGTTATGAAAGATCTTGCAAAAAGTGGAATGACTATGCTGGTAGTAACTCATGAGATGGGTTTTGCACGTACTGTTTCTCATGAAATCATCTTCATGGAAAAGGGTGTTATTGTGGAACAAGGTTCACCTGAGCGGCTTTTTAAGAACCCTGAAGTGCCCCGCACAAAGGAATTCTTATTCAAGCTAACAGAACTCTATGGTGAAGGTGAAGAGTAGTGCAGGATATTATAAACATCATTGTTAAACACTGGCCAGTACTGTTAGAAGGACTTGGTGTTACTCTGCAGATGACATTTCTGGCTGTAGTGATGGGTTTTGTAATAGGTATATTTTTGGCTTTGATTAGGGTTTATGGCCCGAAGCTTTTTTCTGTTATAGTAATGGTGTTTATTGAGATAATTAGAGGAACGCCGTTACTTGTTCAACTATTCATCTTGTATTTTGGACTTCCTCCATATGGAATAAACCTAACACCTTTTACAGCTGCAATAATTGGTTTTACTATAAACAGTGCTGCATATCAGGCTGAATATTTACGTGGTTCGCTTCAATCTATTGAAAATAGTCAGATGATAGCTGCCAGATCCCTGGGAATGACCAAAATTCAATCGATTACGGATATAATGCTTCCTCAAGCATTGAGAAAGGTTATTCCTTCATGGACCAACGAATTTATTTACCTTTTGAAATACACATCTTTAGCATATATTGTGGGTGCTCCTGAATTGATGACTCAGGCCAAGTTTATAGCCAGCAGAAATTTCCAGTTTTTTAAGGTGTATTTGATTGTTGCAATGATATATCTTGTAGTAGTTCTACTGTTTACATGGTTTTTTGGCAAGGTCGAAAAGAAATTTACAATTCCCGGACTGGAAACTGTTCGTTAATATGGAGGGTTTTTCTTGGTAATAATCGACGGCAATAACCTTACTATAAAAGATGTCTACAATGTCGCATTCAAAGGTGAAAAGGTGAACATATCAGAAGAAACCCTTGCAGTTTTGAATGAATCCAGAGAAAGATTAGAAAAGGATATTGAAAAAAAGATTATTTATGGTGTTAATACAGGGTTCGGGGTACTTGCGAATAAACGAGTTAAAAAGGAAGAAATTGAACAACTGCAGAAAAATATTGTTAAGTCACATGCTGCTGGAGTGGGGGAACCTCTCAAAGTTGAGTATGTAAAAGCTGTAATGCTTATTAGGGCCAATAGCTTGTGTAAAGGATATTCCGGTATAAGATCAGTAGTTGTTAAAAGGCTTATAGATTATATTAATAAAGGGATATGTCCATATGTCCCAACGCAGGGTTCTGTTGGAGCGAGTGGTGATCTCTCACCTTTATCTCATATAGCCATGTCATTAATTGGTGAAGGGAAGGTATTTTATCAGGGCGAATTAATGGATTCATTACAAGCTTTGAAAATGAATAACATGGAACCGTTAACTCTCAAAGCTAAGGAAGGTTTGAGCCTTGTAAATGGGACCGCTTTTATGGCTGGGATTGGTTCCTGTGTAACCTACGCGGTATATAGGTTGTTTTTTGAAGCAATAAAAGTGGCAGCATTATCGGTGGATGCACTTGAAGGCAGCACATCACCCTTTGATGAAAGGGTGCAAAATGTCAGAAGACATCATGGACAAAAAATCGTAGCAAATGAACTAAGAAAAGCGCTTGAAAATAGTGAGATTAGAAAATCACATCTGGATTGTGATAGAGTACAGGACCCATATACTCTACGTGCAATACCACAGGTATATGGTGCTTTTTATGATTCTTTGATCCATGTGTATAATACTTTAGAAATTGAAATTAACTCTGCCACGGACAATCCGTTAATATTTGAAAATGGTGATGTCATTTCCTGTGGTAATTTTCATGGTGAACCGCTTGCTCTTGTATATGATTTTTTGTCCATCGCTTTAACAGATATGGGAAATATGATCGAAAGAAGAATTGATAGATTGGTGAACCCAAAACTTAATGACTTTCCTGCTTTTCTCACAAAGGGACCTGAGGGGTTAAATTCAGGATATATGTTATGGCAGTATACGGCCGCTGCACTGGCCTCAGAGAACAAGACACTTGCACATCCAGCATCAGCTGATAGTATCACAACTTCAGGATTTCAGGAAGATCATGTGAGTATGGGTGCATGGGGAGCAATTAAACTTGATAGAATATATGAAAATTGGAAAAAATTAATGGCGATAGAATTAATGCTTTCTTACAGAGCTATACAGTTTAGAAAACCTATGAAATCCAGTAATATTTTAAATGAACTTTGTGGTGAGTTGGCCTATCTCTTACCGGAGGATGTCGGTGACAGATACTTTGGTAGGGACTTTGAAATTGTAAGTGAATTTTTG
>JASMTM010000222.1:0-3508 GCA_041694295.1 Petrotogales bacterium | reverse complement strand
AAAAGCAGCACAAACATGTGAAAGATTCATGTTTGGATTATTCAACTACAAAGATTATCCAAGAAATCACTGGAGAAGAATAAGAACAACCAACATGATGGAAAGACTAAACAAAGAACTTAAGAGACGATCGAAGGTATTTGGCCGTTTCCCAATGATGATTCACTCTTAAGATTGGTGGTATCTATATTGATGAACATAAATGAAGAATGGATAACTTCAAGGAGATATCTAACTATGTAATATAACCTATTTTAGGATTCAAGTCATTTTTACAGTGTGTACTTGACACAACCAAACATCTCCGTTGATTAAAAATGAGTTATACTAAAATTACATTCATAAAAGCATAGCGGGGGGATATATGAGAAAGTTGAATAAAATTGCTTACGGTTATGGCGATTTAGGTTTAAGTATTTCATGGACCATTGTTGGATTCTACTTCATGTATTATCTTACAGATGTAGCCCTGATAAATCCTGCATGGGTTGGTGCTGCAATACTGCTGGGCAGACTCTGGGATGCTTTTAGTGATCCGATATTTGGTAGATTCTCTGATCAGACATCTACACGATTCGGAAGAAGAAGACCTTTCATTCTTGGTGCTGCTATTCCTTACGGTCTAACATTCTTTTTATTGTGGTTAGTTCCCGATACAACGCCAGCTGTTAAATTCATCTACGTGGTTTTTTTCTTCTTATTTCATACTACTGCAAGTACCGCATACAGTGTTCCGTACACTGCTTTAACGCCTGAACTTGCAAAGACCTATGACGAAAGAACTAGTCTAAACGCATACAGAATGTTTTTCTCTATACTGGGTGGTTTGATAGCTGGAGCGGTGCCAGCCTTCATTGTTCAAATGATCGGAAATGAATCAAGGGGTTATGCAGTAATGGGACTCCTCTTTGGTTTATTCATAATGACAAGTCCTATTATAGTCTTTTTCTTTACAAAGGAATCGAGAGAAAAACACCTTTCAAAGAAAAAATTATTTGAAGCACTGAAAGATGTTATACAAAATAAACCCTTTGTCTATGCTGTTTTTATGTTTTTCTTTACCTGGACCGGTGTAAATGTTGTTTCTGCTACAATAATTTATTTCGCAACATATGTAATGGGTAGGGAAGAAGAAATAGGTATTCTCATTGGTGTTCTGTTTTTATCTTCCATAGTTTTCTTGCCCGTCTGGGTAAAAATATCCGGAAAGCTGGAAAAGCGTAGAGCGTATCAGGCTGGTATGCTTGAACTTATTTGTTGCCTCTTATTTATAACATTTTTCGGTGATGTTCTTAATGATATATGGCTTTACATAACAATTATAATCACCGGTTTTGGCGTTTCAGCTGCGCATATATTGCCATTCTCGATTCTTCCGGATGCTGTGGAGTATGATCGTGTTATCTCTGGAGAAAAGCGTGAGGGAATGTATTACGGTTTATCCACATTTTTTCAGAAGCTTGGTACTTCATTAATGCTATTTATTGTAGGTGTTACACTGGAAATTTCAGGATATATCCCTAATGTTCAGCAGGAACCTCATGTAATATTTACCATAAGGATGTTATTCGGTGTTTTCCCGGCGGCATTATTTCTTACAGGTATAATACTTATGATCCCATATCCTATCGATAGGAATTTCCAGAAAAATATGTTTAAAGGAGAGGAAAAAGATCATGAATCTGGTTAAAGTCGACAGTGATAAGCTTATAAGAAAATTTATAGATTTACCTTTCACCATTTATAAGAACGATCCTCACTGGGTGCCGCCGCTAAATTCAATGATAAAAAAGGTGATTAAAAAGGGATCAACTGTAATGAATTCTGGAAGGGAGTTTTATTTGGTATTTGACAGTGGAAAGCTGGTAGCAAGGGTGGGTGTTTACATAAATAAGAATGTGCTCGCTCATGGAAACAATGTTGGATTTTTTACTCTTTTTGAATCCTTTAATAATCAAAAAGCCGTGGACTTACTTATTGATAGAGCTGATAAATGGTTCGCAAAAAGAAAGATTAGTGCCTATATTGGTCCAGAATCTCCCACAAATGGTGATGATTATAAAGGTATACTCATAAAGAACTTTGAAAGCCCACCCTACATATATTTAAACTATAACCCTCCCTATTACGAAAATCTAATCAAAAACGCTGGTTTTGTACCAAATACTCATCTGGCATGTTTCAAATTCGATCTGAGAGGTAAGTTCCCGGAAAAAAAGGTACAACTAATCGAAAAAGCAATGGAAAGATACAATATTAATGTAACTTCGCCAGATGTGAAAAATCTTGACAAAGCTGCGCGTGATATGCGAATAGTAATGGAGAATTCCATTCCGGATGAATGGGTTGGAGTACGGCCACCTACACAGGAACAGATGCTTGACATAGTAAAGGAAATGAAACGCTTTGCTGATCCAGATCTTGCAGCCATAGCCTATAAAGAAGATCGTCCCATAGGTTTTTCGGTTGCCATACCAAACTACAATCCTTTATTTAAGAAAATGAAAGGTAAAATCTTACCTTTTGGATGGTTGGTCTTTTTATTGGGTAAGAAAACAATAAAAACATTCAGATCAATCACCGTTTTTGTGGACAAAGCGTATCAGGGCAAAGGGGTATCCTTTGCAATGCATTATTATATTGGTAAAAACGCAAAGGAAAAAGGTTATGTTGAAGCCGAAGGAGGCATTGTAGGTTTTGAAAACCGAAAGAGTTTTCAGGATGCTGTTGGAGCGGGTGGAGAACTATACAAGGAATACATGACCTTTAAAAGAGAAATTGATTATTAAAAAGACCCGCAACACATTTCAACTGCGGGTCATTTTTTTTTGAAAATATTATTTGATCTGTCAAATGATATTCGTATTTCAATATTCAAAGGTTATCGCAAAAATATGCATGGTTATTGTATCAGGAAGCTGGATTAATTCAATTACTTTATCCTCCAGCTCGAAATTTTGAACATATAATTTACATTTAATCCTTTCGATATTTCCAGCAATATCATACCGGTAAGGAAATTCAATCGTTTCTTCTCCGAACTGACTACTTCCACACCAATCTGAAAAAGATAAATCGAAGTATTCTTTTGTCCCGTCTTCATAAAATATAGTAATGGTATCAGTATAGTCTCCATGGTCACTTGAACCAAGTACGTGTAACCTTTTTGCGCTTAAACCGATACTAAATTTCTGCCCCGTAGTTCTTAGATTGTCATTTCCTTCTGTATTCATCAAATAAGGAATATTTTCGATATAAACATACCCGTCTACCATTAATTTCTCAATTTCTTCTTCTGGGTAAGCTGCACCAATAACTCCTGTATAGTTATCGAAGTTACCCTCTTTTCTTGACAAAGAATCAATTATTCCATTATTATCAAATACTGGATTCATTTCAAGCAGTGTATACATATTCAAATCAATTTTTTCTATCTCTAATGATTCCTGAACACTTTCTCCTTCACCCGAATAAGCTATCAACGGTTCTTTCGTTTCCCAAAAAGTAG
>JASMTM010000221.1:0-12660 GCA_041694295.1 Petrotogales bacterium | reverse complement strand
TGACGGAAATATATGGGGTGGAGAGTTTTTTCTGGTTAATGGAAAGGATTCAAAAAGAATCGCTCATTTAGGCTATGTCCCTCTACCTGGAGGAGATAAAGCTGCAGCAAATCCAGATTTAATGGCTTCTTCTTACTTAAATACAGCAGGCTACACTGTAAAAAACAAAAAGTATAATCTTATGATTAACAATACATCTTTGTATACATCATCCGCAGGGCGACTATTTGACGCTGTTGCGTCGATACTGGGAATATGCAGTCACAACACCTTTGAAGGAGAAGCACCTATGAAACTCGAGTCAATATCAAAAAAGATCTCCGAAACCTTTTCATGGGATCTACAGGATGGTTCAGTGCCCTGGATAATTGACTGGACAAAACTTATACGTTACCTGTATGAAAATAAAGAATCAGCTGATGTAAAAACGCTGGCCTCAATGTTTCATAGAACGATGGCAGATATTGTAGCAAGGGTTTGTATTAAGATTAATGAAATAACTAAAATAAACAAAGTATGTTTATCCGGGGGTGTATTTCAAAACGATCTTCTTCTTGCAACCTGCTCTGAGCTTTTGGGAAAAGCAGGTTTAGATGTATATTATAATCACAGAGTTTCGCCTAATGATGAAGGAATAGCATTGGGACAGGCTTTTTGGGCATCACTGAATGAAGACAATATTTCTCCAATATAATGAGGTGTTTATATGTGTCTGGCAGTTCCTCTTGAGATAGTTGAAATAAAGGGTAATAAAGCTACCGTAGAACGATCGGGTGTTCGGTTTGAAGCAGACATAAGACTTATCAACAATGTAAAGGTGGGGGATTTCGTACTTGTCCATGCAGGCTTTGCCATACAAAAAGTTAATAGGGAAGAGGCACAAAAAACCCTGGAAATTTATGATCAAATGGTTGATAAGTGATGTCTTATAGAGTTATGGAGGTATGTGGCACACATACTCATGCAATTATGCGTTATGGTCTCAAGCACGTTTACAAAGAAAAGTTGGATCTTATAAGTGGTCCCGGTTGTCCTGTATGTGTGACTTCACAGTCAGATATAGATAGATTGCTGTATCTTTGTCAGCAAGGGTTCAGAATCTACAGCTTCAGTGATCTTTTAAAAGTACCAGGGGAAAAAGGAACCTTACGCGACATTCGTGCAGGCGGTGGAGATGTCAGAGAAATCTACAATCCACTTCAAATAATTGATGATATAAAGAAAGAGCCAGCTGAATATGCAGTTTTTGCAGCAATAGGATTTGAAACAACTGCTCCTTTAGTAGCTGCCCTTGTTGAAGAACTTGTCAGCAATCAAATGAACAACATATATATCTATTCTCTGCTGAAATTGATCCCACCTGCAATGGATATTCTTCTTCAGGATAGTGAAAGTCGAATCGATGGCTTTTTATGCCCCGGACATGTGAGCGTTGTTATTGGCGAATTACCATATATTGAGTTATCCAAAAAATACAATAATCCATTTGTTATTGGTGGGTTTGACGAAATGCACCTAAGAGTAGCACTTGACAAAATACAAAAAATGCTTGAAACGAGAGAAGGCGGAGTAGTAAACGCTTATTCTTCAGTGGTAAAACGTGAAGGGAATCTTAAGGCGCAGGAATTGATTAAAAAATATTTCAAACAGAGCAATGCTGAGTGGAGAGGGCTCGGAGAGATACCTGACTCTGGTCTTTCATTAAGAGAAGAATATTCGTCCTACGATATTAAATCTCACTTTTCCTTAGAAAGCATAAGGTCATATGACAGATGCCCTTGCGGAAGCGTTATAACCGGCAAAATTCAACCATACGAATGCACTTACTTCGGTAATGAGTGCACACCCGAATCTCCTGTGGGACCCTGTATGGTGTCTTCTGAGGGAGCATGTCACGCCTTTTATCTGTATCAACAGAGGAGGTAGAAAAATTGAATGAAATTATAACTATACACCACAATAGTGGAAGAAAACAGTACGAACTCATAGAATTCATCAGTGAAGTGCTTGGTGATAGGCTGGTATCTACTGAAAACGATGGGGGCCTTCTTACTGATGCTGTCGATACGATTACTACCGATTCATTTACTATCAAACCACTTTTTTTCCCCGGCGGAGACATTGGTAGCCTTTCTGTAAGCGGAAGTGTAAATGACACAGTAATGCTTGGTGCTAAACCTCTTTACCTGTCTTTATCTTTGATCATCGAGGAAGGAATGAAAATTACTACCTTAAAGAAGATCCTTAATTCTATCAGAAAAGAACTTGAAGTAACCAGCACCTATGTTCTTTGTGGAGACACAAAGGTTGTTGAAAAAGGAGAAGTTGACGGACTGATAATTAATACCACCTCTCTTGGAAAAACATTAAAGACCGCTCTAACCGTTGATAGAATAAAAAGTGAAGATTCGGTTATTGTTACAGGACCCATAGGATTACATGGAGCTGCAGTTATGGCATACAGAAGCAACTTCGAAATTGATTTTGAAAGCGACTGTATGTCTTTAATGCCGTTATTAAAAGCTACTGAAAAATACGACCTTCATATTATGAGAGATCTTACAAGAGGAGGATTCGTGCAAATTTTGAATGAGCTGGCAATATCCTCTGGAAAAGAAATCGTCATTGACGAGAACGCTATACAGATACCATCAGGAGTAGAATCAGTATCAGAAATTCTGGGAATAAATCCTTTGTATCTGGCATGCGAAGGCACAGCTGTAATTACATGTGACAGTGAAGTTGAATCAGAACTTCTCGCTTTCCTCAAAAACATCGGGTTCTCTCCATTCAAAGCGGGTATAGTGGGGAAAAACACTCAGAGACCGTTGGTTAGTCTCAGGACCAAGGCTGGCGCTGAAAGGGTTGTGCCCATGCTAATCGAAGAACTGACGCCCAGAATTTGTTAATATAATCCCTTCCTGTTAAGCGATACAACGATTTATGTTATAGAGACCCTAAATGTTATAATGAATTATTGAAACCCTCTTTTCTTCCAAAACTTAATCTTGGATTTGTTTATAAACCATGTGATTAAACATAATAAATAAAAGTGGGGTCACCAATGGCAAAGAAAAAACATTACTTTATCTACAGAATTCTCAGGACAATTATTACCGCGTTTGGTGTAACTTTAATAGCATTCTTAATACTTCATCTGACTCCCGGGGACCCGGTTAAGATTATGTTGGGCCCCTATGCCACAGAGGAAAACGTGGCAGCATTAAGGGCAAAATATAAACTCGACCAGCCACTTCATATTCAATATATTAGCTGGATAGGAAATGTTATTAAGGGTGATTTTGGAACCTCAATAAGATACGATCAACCCGTCAGTGAGTTAATTGCTTCCAGAGCCGGCCCAACATTAGTGCTTACAGGCTCCGGATTACTTATTGCAGTAGTCTTTGGAGTGTTGCTTGGTGTTATGGCGGCTTTAAAACGCAATTCCATTCTTGATTATTTCTCAACATTCCAGGCAATGTTCTGGATATCGATACCAGCGTTCTGGCTGGGAATTTTGTTGCTGTATATATTTGGTCTAAAACTGAGATTGGTGCCCATTGGTGGAATGGTTGGCATTACTTCACTGATATTACCTGCTTTAACTTTAGGATTAAGACAGGAAGCCTGGTTTGCAAGACCCATGAGAGCTGAGATGCTTGAGGTTCTTAACCAGGATTATATAAAAACAGCAAAAGCAAAAGGACTAAAATATGGGTATGTGATATGGAAGCACGCATTAAGAAATGCTCTAATTCCTATCATCACAATGCTTGCACTTAGATTACCCTGGATAATAGGTGGTTCCGTTGTGGTTGAAGTTGTGTTTTCATGGGGTGGACTTGGAAGTTTGCTTGTAAACAGCGTGCTTGCCAGGGATTATCCGGTTGTTCAATCAATTCTTTTGCTTATAGCTATACTGGTAGTACTGGCGAATCTAGCTGCGGATCTTCTATATGCGGTTATCGACCCCAGGATAAGGACAGAAGGTTAGATTATGGAAGACAAAGAACTTTCCTATGAGAATGTAAGAGATGAAATAAACAAACTGAAGAGAAGCAAGAGTAGTCAGTTGTCTCTTGTGTGGTCACGTTTTAAGAAAAACAAGCTGGCACTGGTTGGTTTCATTATCGTAAGTATAGTAATTTTCATAGCCATCTTTGCACCTGTACTAACACCCTATGATCCTTTTGATACAGACCCATTTAACCGTTTGAAACCACCTTCGTGGGAACACTGGGTTGGTACAGATGCCATGGGTAGAGATGTTCTCACAAGGCTTTTTTATGGTGCCCGTATTGCTTTAATAATTGGTGTGCTTATCATTCTCTTTGAAGGTGCCATTGGTATTATACTTGGTATCGTATCAGGATTTTTTGGTGGACTTGTAGATGCCATTATAATGAGAATCGTAGATGTGTTAAGATCCTTCCCGGTCATTATACTTGCAATGGCAATTGCTGGCATTATGGGTCAGGGTATTTACAATGTGGTTATCGCCCTTGGGTTAGTTGGCTGGACTACATATGCAAGGATGGTTCGGAGTAAAATATTAACAATAAAAAATTCTGACTACGTTGAAGCTGCCTATTCCATTGGAGAATCGAGATTTTCCGTGGTACTAAGATACATTATGCCAAACGCAATACCAACAGCGATCATAATGATCTGCATAATGATGCCCACCGCGCTTATAGCAAGCGCCACTCTCAGTTTTTTAGGGGTGGGCGTGCAACCTCCTACTCCTTCCTGGGGTTCCATGATTTCAGCAGGGAGAGATTACTTGATAATGGCTCCCTGGATCTCCACTTCAGCCGGGATATTTATAATGATTACAGTATTAGGATTTAACTTCATAGGAGATGGTTTAAGAGATGCCCTCGATCCAACAACAAAACGAAATTAACGGTCACAATACTATGAACAATCTAATTGAAATCAAAAATTTGATAGTATCCTTCGAGACTGAAGAAGGAAAGGTTGAAGCATTGGACGGAGTGGAATTTCAGATTGAAGAAGGAACAATCCATGGCTTGATCGGAGAAACCGGTTGTGGAAAGAGCATCACCGGAATGTCAATAATGGGATTGCTTGATAACAACGCACTCATTGAAAACGGTGAAATACTTTTCAAAGGAAAGAATATCCTTAAATATAGCGAAAAGCGGCTTCAAAGAGAGATACGTGGAAATGAAATTGCGATGATATTTCAGGATCCCGCTTCATCGTTGAACCCTGTCTTTACCATAAAAAATCAAATGGAAGAAGTTATCAGAATGTATCAGAAGGCAGGGAAAAAAGAAATAGTAAAAAGAGTTATGGAAGAACTCTCCAGGGTAAAACTCCCTGACGTTGACTCGTTGATCTACAAATACCCACATCAGCTGTCAGGCGGTATGAAACAGAGGGTTATGATAGCCATGATGCTTTCATGTAATCCATCATTGCTTATAGCTGATGAGCCAACAACCGCTCTTGATGTATCAATTCAGGCGCAATTTTTAAAGATACTAAACGATTTAAGACAGGAACTGCACATGACCATGCTGTATATCACACACAATCTTGCTGTAATTAGTGAAATTTGTGACAAGGTATCAGTCATGTATGCAGGAAGAATCGTTGAAACTGCACCAGTTAGAACATTATTCAAAAATGCACAGCATCCCTATACATATAAACTAATCCATTCAGTACTGGGTGTTGAAAATAATCTAGAAGACCTCGAAGAAATCCCCGGTTCCGTCCCAAGATTAATAAATCCGCCAAAGGGATGCAGATTTCATCCCAGATGTGAGGAAGCTAAAGAAATCTGTAGTAAAAAAGTACCAAAGCTTAAAAAAATTGGAAAAAAACATTTTGTGGCCTGTCATGAAAGGTGACCTATGATAGAAAAACTGTTGAGAATAGAAAACCTTAAGAAACATTTTGGAAGTCCAAGAGGAGACGTGAGGGCTGTTGATGGTGTATCTTTTGAGATATTCAAAGGTGAAACCTTTGGACTGGTTGGCGAATCGGGCTGTGGTAAATCGACTCTGATTAGAACCATTTTACGTTTGTTAAAACCCACCTCAGGCAGTATTTATCTCAAGAATAAAGACATTACTAATATTCCCAAAAAATACACAAATTTCCTAAGAAAACAGATGAGTCTGGTCTTTCAAAATCCGCATTCTTCATTAAATCCCAGAATGACCGTATATGATACTCTATCACGTCCTTTCTTAATACATAAAATAACAACAAACCGTGAAGAAACAACGGTTGAAATTGTGAAAATATTGAAGACCATGGGACTGCAGGCAGAACATATGATCAGGTTCCCCCATGAATTGAGTGGTGGTCAAAAACAAAGAATAGCTATTGCTCGTGCTCTGGCTGTAGAACCTGAAGTGGTTTTTCTCGATGAACCAACATCAGCACTTGATGTTTCCGTACAAACAAAAATTCTTAAGCTGCTGAACAAAGCAAAAAAAGAAAGAAATTTAACCTATTTCTATATTTCTCATGACATTAATCTGATAAGGGTTGTTTCAGATAGAATAGGCGTTATGTATCTTGGTAAAATTGTAGAGATAGGAGATGTGTTAAAGGTTTACAACAAACCACTTCATCCTTATACTGTAGGACTTTTTAAGTCAGTTCCAGAACCTGATCCTGATAAAAAGATCACTGAAATTCCTCTAGTAGGCGAAGTCCCAAGTCCTATTAATCCACCCAAAGGTTGTAGATTTCATCCAAGATGTCCTCACGCATTCGAAAAATGTCGTGAAATTGAACCTGAATTAAAACCAGTGGAAGATGGACGTTTGGTAGCGTGCCACTTATATTAACCATCATTCCTAAAGGAGGGGTATTATGAAAAGAGTACGTGTGTTACTAGTAATAGCGATGATTCTTCTTGTCGTTGGGTTTGCCTTTGCTGGTAAAGCCGAAGACAAAGCTATTATCGCAATGCAAACAGAACCATCAAAACTGAATCCTATTATCTACCAGGATACGGAAAGTGGCTTTGTTTTGAGAGCTATTTGTGATCCTTTGGTTGAGCTCACTGAAGAAGGAAATTATACTGCTGAAGGTGCGGTAATTGAAAGTTACTCACTATCTGAAGATGGAACAGTTTATACGTTCAATATCAGAGAAGGAATAACATTCCATAATGGCGAACCATTAACAGCAGAAGATATTAAATTTACCTATGAATCGTTCATGGATGAATCGCTGGGTTCGCCCCATCATCAATATTATTCAGATATTGAAAAAGTTGTGTTGGTAGATGATTATACAGTAGAAGTTCATCTTTCAAATCGTAACGTAACATTCCTGACCTCAGCAAGGTTAAGGAATCATGTGCTGCCAAAGTATTATATTGAAGAGGTTGGTTGGTCAGGTTACCAGAAGAAGCCTATTGGAAGTGGACCCTATCAGTTTGTAGTCCATGTCCCCGGTCAGAGAATAGTTTTAAGACGATTCGATGATTACTGGGGAGAAAAGGCAAAAATAAAATATGTAGAATTCAGATTTTACCCTGAAATAACCACTGCAACTATGGCTCTTCAAGCCAAACAAATAGATTATATAGCTGAGCTACCAGCAGAAGAATACCAGATGCTTAAGACTATTCCAGGACTTAAATATGGTACTTTCACGAAATTCGAAGATCATAGAATTTGCTTTAACAAGAGACCAGATTGTGTTTTCAGCAATGTAAAAGTAAGACAGGCTGTTGCTTACGCCATAAACAGAGAGGAACTCATCGCTCTTACACGTGGTGAAATGGCAGTTCCTGCTGTAGGAAGAGTCCCATACTTCCATGCTGCATCTGCCCCCGATGCTCCCTCATATGAACAAAACCTGGAAAAAGCAAGAGAATTACTTGAAGAAGCTGGCTATCCCGACGGCTTCAAAACCAAGATCTATGCTCCTGCAGGATATAGAGAACGAGTACTTGAAGTCCAGCAAATTCAAAGACAGCTTTCCCAGATTGGCATCGAGGTCGAAGTTGTTACACTTGAATGGGGAACTTACCTCGATGTTACAGCAGACGGCGAAGCTCCCATGTTTAGAGAACGCTGGACTGTAAGCCCACCATCACCATTCGGTTTTGTAGAAAATTGGTATTCCAAATCAAGCTGGAATCCAATATTCGGTACCTATCATAATGAAGATGTAGACAAGCTTATCGAGAAAATCAAAGTTACGGTCAACGAACAAGAAAGATGGGAACTTTATAAAGAAGTACAGAGCATTGCTATGGAAGATGTGGCATGTTATCCACTGTACTGGCCGATAGCTGGTGTAGCATACAATGATGAACTCAATATTCCCGAGGAACTTTTTAATGTATTCCTTAGGCCCATATACCACATCGATAAGTGGAGTTATTGATAACCTTTAGTTGAGTTTGAAAAGGGACAACATTTTTTGATGTTGTCCCTTTCTAATTTATTAAGGAGTGAATGAAATGAGTGAAGATGCAAAAAAAACAATATTAAACAATGTGGATATTATTGCTGACGAGATCATCGATATAAGTAGAAAACTCAAAGAAAATCCTGAAATAGGTTTTAAAGAGTACAAAGCACAGAAATGGTTAACTGAATATCTTGAAAACAAGAATTTTAATGTGGAGAAGAGTATAGCCGGACTCGAAACATCCTTTATAGCGCGTTATGTATGTGGGAAAGGTGGACCAAAAATCGCTTTTTTGTGTGAATATGATGCTTTACCGGAAATTGGACACGGTTGCGGGCACAATCTCATTGCTCCTTCCAGTATAGGCGCAGCGGTAGCACTCTCTACCATTGAAAATCTATCTGCTGAACTGTTAGTAATCGGATGCCCAGGAGAGGAAAATGGTGGTGGTAAGGTAATATTAACAGAAAAAGGCGTGTTCAACGATGTAGATATTGCCATGATGGTTCATCCTGCAACGGTAAACCTGGCCTATTCAACATCTTTAGCACTTGATGCCATTGAGTTTACATTTAAAGGACGAACCGCTCATGCTTCTTCAATGCCAGAGAAAGGTATAAACGCGCTCGATAGCGCTATATTTCTCTTTAACGGTTTAAACGCACTTAGGCAACATTTGAAGGATGATGTCAGAATCCACGGCATTATTTCTGAAGGAGGGCAGGCACCAAATATAGTTCCAGATAGGGCTATAGCGAAATTTTATTTCAGGGCAAAGGAGCGAAGTTATCTGGACGAAACAGTGGAAAAAGCTTACAACATTGCTAAAGGAGCGGCTTTAATGACTGGAGCTGAGGTAACCTGGAGAAATTTTGAACTTTCCAACGACAATCTGAGACCCAATAGGAGACTGGCTCAAGTATTTGAAGAAAATCTTAAGAAAATCGGCATTAATGACATATTGCCACCACAGGATGGCGGTGGTTCAACAGATATGGGAAATGTTAGCCATGTTGTTCCAGCCATTCATCCATATATTGCAATAGGTGAAGAAAATGAATTTATTTCTCATTCAAGAGAGTTCGCTGATGCAACTGTCGCACCAAGAGGGCAACAGGAATTGATCAATGCGGCAAAATCCATGGCACTTACCGCTTTCGATGTTGCGTCAGATAAAGAATTACTGGAAGAAATTAAAAAGGAGTTTAAGGAGGGATAAAATTGCATCACGAATTATCCATAGCAGAAAGGGTAAAGATATTTCTCGAAAATAACTTCGACAAAAATCAGCTTAAAGATATCAAGAGAATCGATATTGGAATTGGCAAATTAGTTATGGCTGACAAAGAAAATATCCGCGAAGCCTTTGACATGATAAAAAAGGAGACAGTTTTTAATGAAGTTGAAATAAACTTTATCACTGATGAGCTGAGATATGAATGCAAAGAATGTGGTGAGAAGTTTTCTTCTGCTGATTACGAATTGCATTGTCCCAAGTGTGGAGGAAATCTCAAAGTACTGACCGGAGAAGAAATATATATAAAAAACGTTGAACGCTCACCAAACAGCAAGTAACAACAAAAACTACCTAGTAAAAAGTACTAGAGCTAATACTAGAGTTTTTTATCAAATGTTCTTAACAGTTCTGGGCTGTACAACGGATAATTGTATTTCTGAGGTCTGTTAAAATTGCTTGCAGCTCTGTTGTATATTTTAAGATAATCTCTTGGCCATTTTACTAGATTTATTATCTCTTTGTCTCCGCTAAATTTGAAGATGGTTTCCACCGTTTTTATACCAACGGTGTTTATGGCTCCAAAATCTTTTTTCATATGTCTGGAAGCCCATCCATACATCTTACTTCTATTCATTTTATCTCTCAATAGTGAAAGCATCACATCATTTACTTCCACGAAGTACTCTTTCCATCTTGCCACATCTCGCTGATAACTATCTAAATTCTCATAACCCGTCAATCCTTCATCCGGGTTACCACCTACACAATAGTAAGCGATGCCTTCTCCAACTATCCCACCAATTAGTTCGATAATCGCCAGCTTGTTTGATGATAACCCTTTTATTCTCATTTCTTCTTCTAAAAAGCTATTGAAAACTATATGGTGAAGTTCATGTGCTATGGTTGAAGCAACTTTATCAATCGATTTAGAGACGTGTTCGAGATCAAGTGTGATATCCTGGCCGATATAATAAGCTCCACTATATCCTGTAAAAACTATAAATACCTCTGGATTGAAATTGATATTACCCGGCAGAAAACGATTCAATTTAGTTTCAGAAAATTCAACAATGCCCTTTTCCTTTTCTTTTATTTCTAGAAGTACTTTTTTAAGATCTTCGCGTTTCTCAATTTTACCCCTTAAATTACTATGAAAACTCTCCAGAAACTTATTTTCATGAGAGAATTCTCCATTTCCAAGATTAAGAACTATGTTCATCAAATCATCTTTATCTATTCCAGCATTTAAACCTTCAGGTCTGTTGTAGTGAGTTACCATTTGATTCATAACTTCATGTTTAAATAACTCTTCAACGGTTTCCAAGTTGGGTTCTCCTTTGTTAATAATTTCATTGAAAATCTCTAAATATGTTTCTGCAGCATCATAATTTATCTTCACGTTTAAATTCACAACAAGAACCTCCCTGGTTTTTGAAACTACATATTTCAATTATATATGCTCAAAAACAACGTAAACATTAACTTCTATGAACTGTCAATATTCTTTAATTGTTTTTAATTGTTAATTATGAACGATTGTGTTATGCTATATTTGTAGCTAATTATGTAGCGCGGAGGATGAACAGTGAAGAAAACGGAGAAACAGATGACCAAGAACGAAAGAAAGGAATTAATAAATTCTGTTGAAAAGGCCATTGATACTCTCATCAGCGAAGGAAAGAAAATCGATTTCTCAGAAGTAGCTTCAAAACTTGGCGTGGCAAGATCAACACTTTATAGAAATCCGACAGTCAGAAGCAAAATCATCTCAGCAAGAAATGAGATGAAAACCCGAGGAGACATCTTACTTGATCTTGAAAACAGGCTCTATTTTCTGGAAAACAAATTACTTGGTATTGAATCAGCATTAAAAGAAAACCAACGAAAGTTGTACGAATTAGAGAAGCATATTCGTTAAAATCACCACCCTGTTCCACTGTTTTACATTAACAAAAACTTTTCAAATAAGGAGGAATTTACAATGACAAAGCTTTTCGGTTTAAGAAAGCTACTTGTGGTTTTTTTGGTTGTCTTTTTATTAGCAATTTTTTCCTTTGGTGCCAGCACAATCAGATTCGTTGACTTCTCATGGGATAGTGTTCTGGTACACAACAGAATAGCAGGATTTATCGTTGAACACGCTTATGGTTACGATGTTGAATATGGCTTTTTTCAAACCATTCCCGGATTACTTGGGGTTAGAAGAGGTGATTACGATGTTTCAATGGAATTTTGGGTTGATAACATCAGAGAAAGCTATATGGAAGCCTTAGAGGATGGAGACATTGTCGACCTTGGCTCTAACTTCCAGGATGCCCCCCAGGGCTGGTATGTTCCAACATATGTTATAGAAGGTGATCCTGAACGTGGTATAGAACCCATGGCTCCTGATCTAAAATCCGTGTTTGATCTTGAAAAATACTGGGAATTATTCAAAGATCCTGAACAACCCAACAAAGGAAGATTGTACAACGGTCCGGTTGGTTGGGCTATCTATGATATTAACCTTGAAAAACTTGAGGCATATGATCTTGATGACACGTTCTCCTCATTTGATCCAGGTTCACAGGCGTCCCTTGCTACCGCTATCATGAGCGCATACAAAAAAGGAGAACCCATACTTGCATATTATTGGGAACCCACCTGGATAATGGGAAAACTCGACATGACCAAACTGGAGGAACCTGAATTCGATGAAGAAATCTGGAATGAAAATTATGCTTGCGAAGTTCCTCCATCAAAAGTACATATCGCCGTTTCAACCAAAATGCTGGCTAAGGCTCCTGAATTGATGACTCTCTTCGCTAATTACAGCAGTACACTCGATCAAACGAACAAAATGCTCGCATATATGCAGGAAAATAATGCGACAGCTGAAGAAACAGCCATATGGTTCCTAAAGAACCACAGATATGTATGGGAAGACTGGTTCCCCGCAGGAAATGAAGAGCTTATTAATAAAGTATTAGGAGCCCTAGAAAAGGAGTAAACAATTTTGTCTACGG
>JASMTM010000220.1:0-3263 GCA_041694295.1 Petrotogales bacterium | reverse complement strand
AACATCAATGCATTCAGTCATTTCATGTCTTGGGAAAGGAAAACCTCTGTCAGTGATGACTATCATATCGCCGTGCCCTACTTTGGCAATTGCTTTAGACAGCTCATTGTGCAGTATTCCCTTAGTTTTCATAGCTATTCCTCCTTTTTTAGTTTTTTATTTACTGAAGAGTCTCTGATAATAAGAGTAGCGTCTAACTCCAGTTTTTTTGCCTTCAATTGTTTATTTGCTAATTTATTTTCGATTTTTTCAAGAAGTATATTCATCGCCAGCTGTCCTGCCTCGAATTTTGGTTGATGGACCGTAGTAAGTGCAGGTACAACAAATTGTGAGAAATATACATTATCAAAGCCTGCTATGGCGATATCTTCAGGTATTTTCAGGTTGGCTTCCTTTGCTGCTTCTAGTGCACCCCAAGCCATCATGTCGTTACCAGCGAACACAGCAGTTGGTCGGGGGCTAAGATTCATAATTTTTAGCATCATTTCATATCCATCGTTAAATTTGAAGGAACCATAGAAAATGTGATTTCTAGATGCGGGAATCCCACCTTCTATTAGGGCTTTCTTGAAACCTTCCATTCTCCTAACGGCAGTTGGTACATTTTTTGGTCCGGCAATACAGGCAAACAAATTATGACCATTCTTTAAAAAATGTTCTGCCAGTTCAGCAGATCCCTTAAAGTTATTTGTATAAATTACATCAATCAATGGGTTCGTAAAACTCAGATGCCTGTCCAAAATCACCATAGGTCTGTTGTCTGCTGCTTTTACCATTTTATTTTCATCCAATCGAGGAGCGACATTGATTATTCCATCAACATGTTGCTCTATAAAAGAATGGATTATTGAAAGTTCCCTTGTAGCTTCGCCATCGGTATTACATAAAAACATTTGATATCCATTTTGTAAAGCAATGCTTTCCACTCCGCGGGCAACTTCAGCAAAGTATGGATTCGTTATGTCAGGTATTAGCAAACCCAGTTGAAATGTTCTCTTTAGCTTTAGACTTCTCGCCAGTTTACTGGGACGATAATTTAGCTCTTCAATGGCTTTTGTTACCCTTTTTTTCAATTTGGGACTAACGTATTTGTTACCATTGAGAACATTTGAAACTGTTGCTATAGAGACATTTGCTAGCTTTGCTACCTCTTTCATATTAGCCATTGCAGAAACCTCCGCTCAGAGTTAAACGATTAGTTAATCGATTAACTACATAATAACATTTTTTGGTTTTTCAGCAAAGAACAATCTAGGCTGACTAACGAAATTCATTAAGAATCAAAACTGATTAAAGGCTTATTTCTTAATGAAACTAAAAAATAGAAATTGTGAGTTTATAATACAAAACAATATAAAAGTTCATTTTGTGATCTCTGGCAGCAATTTTATTTAAGTTTAATGTTACTTTTAAAGAATAAAAGGATGATTGTTATACCGTAGAAAAATTTTATATAAGAAAAGGGGCAAAAAGCCCCTTAACGAATAGCATTGTTGTTTTAGAATACTGGTCCCATTCCGAAGAATAATGTCCCCCAGTATGGTTTTCCTGATTCTGTTTTCAACTTATGATACAGGGAGTTGTAACCCCAACCTACTCTTATAAGCCCCAGCATGGGGACATTGAAGTCAAAACTTATACCAGCATCAAAGAGGTAGTCTGTACCTATTATGTCCGCTATATCTCTTGTTTCTCTATAAAACACTATATCACCAAAAAGTGTGATGTCTGCAGGTATTGATTTACTCCAGACTGGTAACCTAAGCTGCAATGAACCTGTGGTTATACCGTTAGCTTTGACTCCTGTAACTTCCTGATATTTTACACGTGTATAGAGATCGGGAACCAATTTATATGATCCATAGATGCTTGAGTCTTCAAAAGGGTAGAGTTGTTCCATCTTTAACCGTGCACCGAAAACTGGAGCATTGTCTCCTGATAGAAGAGCCCTCGATCCAAGTTCAATAAACTGTTTGTACTCAATACTTCCACCGATAAAAGTACTGAAATTGCTTTTTGAACTGAACAGACCATGAGAGTATAGATTTAGAGAAAATTCATTACCCTGTGTGGGTCTTTGTTGGTCATCTTTTGTCGAATACAGATAATTAGTTCTTATGAATAGACCATTGAAATTTTTGTCTGTTGGTGTTCCTGACTTGGTAGGTTCTCCCTGTGTCTCAGTTGCGATCTTTGAAATATCATTAATGTATTCATAACCAACAGTTGTTCTGAATCTTGAAGCTGGAGAAAATCTGTAAGCAGGAGATATTGAAACCTTTATGTTTGAACGTGTACTTTCTTCAGTGATGGTACTTTGTGTAGATTCTGTTTGAGTTGCGATGAGAGTTCTCTCAGCATTATGTTGATAGGAAGCGTTTGTTCCAAGATCCCAGTTCGTTCCTGCAATCATGGGTATGCTGTAGGAAAAGTTCACATCGTATGTCGGTAGATTGAATGTTGTTTTTGTACCTTCATCGGTAAAACTGACCTTTTTTGATATTTTTGATAAAGGGATAAGAGCGTTTATGTTTGCTGAGAAATCCTGACCGTACCCGAAGGGATTGATAAAACCCACATCAAGATTGAGCGAAATGCCATCTGACCAGCCTCCACCGCCCATGAATTTCCCGTTTTTCTCTTTTTCGTCGAGTTCAACAATCACGTCTATTTTGTCATTTTCTGTAGGAACAGGGTTTAACGAAACTGTATCATAATAACCGGAAGCGTTTAGAAAAGAATATGTGTTTCTGAACTCTTTTAATGACAGTATTTCGCCTTCATTGAAAGATATGTTTTTCCAGACAAGGTATTCCTGCGTTTTCTGGTCTCCTTTGAAATTTACCTTGATTTCATTTACCTTCATTTCCTTGATCACAAAAGTAAGAAATCCCTGTTTTTCATCTATCTTGAGCGAAATCTTCGTGAAGGGATAACCTCTATCAGTGTAAAATTCGTAAATATTCTCCAGAGCATTGGCCACATCTTCGTTCTCTATCTTCGTGTCTTCATCAAGACCCGTTGAGTCAACAATAAGAAGTTCCGGAACATTTTCATTCCCTTCAACAAAAATTGCATTTAAATTCATAGGCTCAGATATATATTGAACCGGTTTAAAGCTCAAAGTCATTAACTTTGCCTGTCCTTTTTCGTCTTCGGGAAGTGTAACTTTGGTAAGGGTATTCATAGCATTATTCAAAGTAAAGGACAATGCTTGGTAGACATCCTTCAAATCCCACTGGCCTTCTTCATTAGCGTAGTAA
>JASMTM010000219.1:0-13647 GCA_041694295.1 Petrotogales bacterium | reverse complement strand
TGTTAGTCCGAGAAATGAAGATCCACTACCGGAAAACGCTGTTATTACGATTGAACCAGGAATATATATACCGAATGAATTTGGTGTGAGAATTGAAGACGATGTTGTTATAAAAGAAGGATATTGCGAAGTTCTCACATCGCTTGATAGAAAACTGAAATCATTGTAGTGGTTTGGGGGTGTAAAATTTGATTGATGTTGGTTCAATAAAAAAGGGTATGGCCTTGATTATAGATGATGAAATATATATTGTGCTCGATGTTAATAAGCACTTCACAGCTCGTGGAAGTGGAATAATAAGGACCAAATTGAAAAATGTGGATACTGATTACGTTAGAGAGTTTAAATTTAACAGTGGCGACAAAGTTGAAGAAGCACAGTTAGCGTTAAGATCAGTGCAATATCTGTATAAAGATGGAAAACTCTATTATTTTATGGATTTGGAAACTTTTGAGCAGTATCCAGTTGAAGAAGAAATGGTAGGAGATAGTATTTATTATCTTAGAGAAAATATGGAACTTTATCTTCAGCTACATGATCACAAACCTATTAATGTTGTTCTGCCAAATATCGCGGTGCTTGAAGTAGTTGATACAGCACCAAATTTTAAAGGGGATACTGCTTCAGGTGGAGGAAAACCTGCAATATGCGATACAGGTTTAAAAGTAACTGTACCCTTTTTTGTTGAAAATGGAGATAAAATTAGAGTAAATACCAAAACTGGAGAATATGTTGAAAAAGCATAAAATATAAGTATTTTTAAGGAGGAATGAATATGAAATATGGTGAAAATGAACTGGGAAAGATTGAAATTTCTGATACTGTCATAAAGGATGTGGCCATACATGCATACATGGAGTTCAATGGATTGGATACCAAAAATCAGAAGAAAAAAAAGGAAGTCCGAGGAAAGATTGAGGTTGAAACAGATGAAGGAGAAGAAGGAATAAATGCAATTAAAATTACAGTAAATACACGTGTGAAATATGGTGAATCTATTCCTGAGTATTGTAGACAGCTTCAAAAGAAAATTAAAGAAGATGTTGAGAATTTTAGCGGAATAAAAGTCGATGAAGTATTCGTAAGAGTTTCTGATATATTTGAAGAAGTTGTTGAAGAGCAGGAACCATCAGAAGAGGAGGAAACAGAAGAATAAATATTCTGATGAGATTTTATGAACTATAACAGGGGAAGAATGTACGGTAGAAGAAGAATGCGCGATATAGTTTTTAAGGCAATATATCAGTATGATTTTCATAAAGACATTGATATTACCAATAAATTTCTTGATGATGAAATTTCGTATTGCTTATTAAGCTCTGATCTCGTTAGTTTGGCTAAAAGGTATTTAATGGGGATCATTGACAACAAAAGCCATCTCGATCAGATAATTGATGAGTCGCTTTCTAACTGGACTTTGAACCGTCTTGCCTCAGTCGATAAAAATGTATTGAGATTGGGAACCTATGAATTGATTTATGAGGATGATGTCCCAATAGAGGTTACGCTAAATGAAGCGATAGAAATTGCAAAGATGTACGCCACTCAGCAGGATGGGAAGTTTGTAAATGGTGTTCTGGATAAAATTGCCAAAAAGTACGCAAAGGAAGAAAAAAGGAAACTCTAAGGAGGGTTTACATGGAAGATATTGAAATTGCGCAAAAGGCCACGTTAAAACCTATAAAAGAGATCGCGAATAATTTAGATATTCCAGAATCATCTTTAACACTGCATGGCGATTACATAGCGAAGGTATCCCATGGATTACTCCAGAATCTCAGGCAAGAAAAAGACGGAAAGTTAGTACTGGTTACTGCCATGAGTCCCACGAGTGCAGGCGAAGGAAAAACTACGAATTCAATAGGCTTGAGCATGGCTCTAAATAAATTAGGCAAAAGATCCATGGTAACGCTTAGAGAACCTTCTATCGGCCCAATAATGGGCATAAAAGGCGGAGCAGCAGGTGGAGGATATTCTCAGGTTTTGCCCATGGAAGATATTAACCTGCATTTTACCGGTGATATGCACGCTATATCATTAGCCCATAATCTTTTATCTGCTGTTATAGATGCGCATATAAAATTTGGAAATGTATTGGGGCTTGATCCCACAAGAATATATTGGCCTCGAGCCATGGACATGAATGATAGAGCTTTGAGAGGCATCATTGTTGGACTTGGGGGGCATTCAAATGGTTATCCGCGTGAAGACAATTTTATAATCACAGCTGCTTCTGAAATAATGGCTATATTGTGTCTCGCAACAAGCATAAGTGATCTTAAGAAACGCCTTGGAGACATCGTGGTGGGGAGGGATTATTCGAGAGAATTCGTAAAGGCAAAATCGTTAAAGGTGCATGGCGCTATGACTGCTCTATTAAAGCATGCTTTAAATCCGAATCTTGTTCAGACTATAGAAGGAACTCCCGCTTTTGTTCATGGTGGACCTTTTGCAAACATTGCCCATGGTACAAACTCACTCGTAGCTACAAAACTTGCTTTAAAACTCAGCGATTATGTGATAACTGAAGCAGGATTTGGTGCAGAACTTGGAGGAGAAAAATTCCTTGATTTTGTTAGCCAGACTGGCAAATTCGAACCTTCTGCGATAGTTTTAGTGGCTTCGATACGTGCACTTAAGTCTAACGGTGGGGTTTCTAATAAAGAACTTGATGTTGAAAATATTGGGGCATTGGAAAAAGGCTTCGAGAATTTGCGTATTCACTATGAAAACATGAGAAAATACAACGTTCCCGTTATAGTCGCTTTAAATAAATTTGATAATGATACGGATAATGAAATAGAAGCATTTGCACGATTATGTGAAGAAAATAATATAGTTTATGAGAAATCAGATGTATGGAAAAATGGTTCAAAAGGAGGAATGGAATTAGCTCAGAGAGTTCTAGATGAAATAGAAAGCAGCAGTGAAAAGAAGTTCAGGCCGCTATTCTCCCTAGATGAACCAATTGAAAAGAAAATTGAAAAATTGACAAAAGAAATATATAGGGCAAGCGGGGTCAATTACGAATCCTCAGCCCGAAAAAAATTAAAGCTGTTCAAAAAACATGGTTACGGAAATCTACCAGTGATAGTCGCAAAAACACAGTATTCTGTCACTGATAATGCAGACATTAAAGGTGCACCTGATGACTATACATTTAATATCAGAGATCTTACCTTATCTGCTGGTGCAGGATTTATTGTGGCTGTGGCTGGAAGTATTCTTCTTATGCCAGGATTGCCAAAGATACCGGGAGCAACAAAGATTGACGTTGATGAAGATGGAACGATCAGTGGATTGTTTTGAGGTGGTATTATGAGTAGAATTCTGTCCGGAAAAAAACTGGCAGATTCAATATATCAAAAAATTGAAGAGGAGATAAAACAGCTTGATAAAAAGCCGAAAATGATTATTTACACAAGCGAGCCAGACAAAGCTACAAAATCATATATGAAAAGCATAAGTAAACAGGGTGAAAAGCTCAATATCGAAATTATTGAACGAGAAGCGTCGAAAGAACCGGAAAAAGATATTGAGGAGCTTAATGACGACGTTACAGTTGATGGGGTTATGGTTATGCACCCACTAAAGAATGTTCCGCACTATTTAATAGCTGAAAAGCTAAAGGCCGAAAAAGATATTGAAGGAAGAACAGCAAAGAATTTCGGCTGGCTAGCACTGGGTAGACCAATTTTTAAACCACCAACTGCTGAGGCAGTTATGGAGATATTGGATTATTATAATATTGATCTCAAAGGCAAAGATGTAACAATCGTTGGTCGTTCGACAACTGTGGGAAAACCCCTGGCATTACTGATGTTAAAAAAAGGTGTGGATGCAACAGTAACTGTTTGTCATTCAAGAACACAGTATATTGGAAATAAAATGAAAAATGCAGACATACTTGTTACGGCTGTTGGGAAGGCGAATTTTGTTTCCGAAAAGGAAGTAAAACGTGAATCTACAGTGATCGATGTTGGCATAAATTTCTTGAATGGTAGAATGGTGGGAGATGTTAACTACGATCAGGTAAAAGATAAAGTGAGCAATATTACACCTGTACCTGGTGGTGTTGGAACTGTCACAACAGCACTTCTGTTTGATCATCTTGTAAAAGCAGCTTCAGGGAATTTTGGTGATTATGATGGGTAATCTAGAAGAACCTTTATTTGAAAAGCTAAAAAAATACTCTTATACAGAACTCAATGCTCTGGCAGATAACTTTAGAGACTACATCATCAAGGTGGTCTCAAAAAACTCAGGTCATCTGGCCTCCAATCTGGGAACGGTAGAATTAACCATTGCGCTGTATAGAGTTTTTAACCCATCAAAAGATATTATTATATGGGATACAGGGCATCAGGCTTATACACATAAGCTTTTGACAGGAAGATATCATTCATTTAAAACCTTAAGGCAAAAAAATGGAATAAGCGGATTTGTTAAACGTGATGAAAGTAAATATGATGTTTTTGGCACAGGGCATGTTGGAACAGGTATCCCGGTAGCATTGGGAATAGAAAAAGCCCTTGAAATGGATAGAGATTATAGAAGAATTATAGTTGTGGTTGGGGATGGAGCGTTAACATCTGGCTCCAGCCTTGAAGCTTTAAATCAGATGAGTGAAATGAATTCAAAAATCATTCTTGTAATTAATGATAATGGCATGAGCATTAGCAAAAATGTTGGCTTATTGTCTTCGAAGCTTGATGAGTTAAGACTAAACCCATTTTATAGAGAAATGAAGGAAGAAATTAGAGAATCACTTGAGACGATGAAACTCAAAGGCATTGAACAATTGCTTTCAAATCTTAAAAGTGGTGTAAAGCATGCAGTGCTGGGAAGAAACATATTTGAAGATTTTGGACTGAATTATCTTGGACCCGTTGATGGCAACAAAATAAAAGATTTGATTGATCTTTTTGAATTAGTGAAAAAATTTGATGAACCTTTTGTTGTGCATGCAGTTACAAAAAAGGGTAGAGGCCTTGGATATGCTGAGGAAAAACCTGATGCATATCATAGTGTATCTAAATTTGATCCTGAAACAGGAATGAACATTAAAGATAATGGCTTTGTTTCATACAGTGAGATTTTTGGTAAAACGTTAAGAAAACTTGCAAGGGATAATAGCAGTATAGTTGGAATAACTGCTGCAATGCCTGATGGCACTGGGATGAACTATTTTGCTGATGAATTTCCTGGACGGTTTTATGACTTGGGCATTACGGAACAACTGTGCACTAATTTTGCTGCAGGATTGGCAACTCGAGGGTTTCGTCCAGTTTTCGCAGTTTATTCAACATTTTTACAGAGAGCATATGATCAGGTTATACATGATATAGCTTTGCAAAAGTTACCCGTATTATTTGCGGTGGACAGAGCTGGGATAGTCGGTAAAGATGGTCCCACGCATAACGGGATATTTGATATCTCATATCTTAATGCGGTTCCTAATGTAACAATTTTAGCTCCTTCAGGGTTACAAGAGCTTTCAGACATGCTTTATTCAGTATTAAGTATGGGAAGAATAGATGGGCCCATATTTATTAGATATCCCAGAGAGACAAAAAAAGGGAACCCTGATGAGATAATAAATGGAATGAAAAAGCTGAATGTGTTTAAATGGAATAAGATTAATGCAGCCAGCTCTAAAACTGAAACGGTAATTCTTGCTACTGGAAGCATGGTAGATAGAGCATTACCGGTAAGTAAGAAACTCGACATTACCATGTATAATTGCAGGTCAATAAAACCGCTTGATACAGAAGTACTTAATGAAATTGGTAGGAATTACAGTCAAATTATTACTGTTGAAGAAGGAACAAGGTTGGGTGGATTTGGCAATGCAGTAATGAATTACTTCAGTGATAATGGAATAATAGTAAGAGTAACAAACATTGGAATAGATGATAAATTTTCAGAACAGGGTACTCGAGAAGAGGTTTTAAGAGAACTTTCACTTGATTGTGATAGTCTTGAAAGAAAGATAAAAGAATTGCGAGGTGAATTCCGTGTTAATAACAACAGAGTACGGTAAGGTTGAAATTTCCTTACAAGTTATTACATCAATAGTAAAGAAGGTTGTAGCTGAGTCTTATGGTCCAGTTAATGTTGGCACTACCCAGCAAGGATTGCTTTCACGCCTTTTTGGTTCAGAAGAGAGGCATGGAATAAAAGTGAACGAAGAAATTGATGGTTCGTTGATTTTGGATATTGAACTCGTTCTTGAGTATGGGGTTAATATCCCGGTAGTTGCCAAAAATATCCAGGAAAATGTTTTTCACCGTCTGAAGGAATATATTGAAGCAACAGCAGTAAAAGTTAATGTTTATGTAGTTGGAATTCAGGACTAGGAGGATCGTTGAGATGAAAAGGCTCAACGGTAAGTTTTTTACATTGGCTTTTCGAAAAGCCGCTGAGCGTTTACTTGCCAATAAAGATGAAATAAATGCTCTTAATGTATTTCCTGTACCGGACGGTGACACAGGATCAAATATGTCAGCAGCTATGCTAGAAGCTGTTGAATACCTCGATAAGGTAAACAGTGATGATCTTCCAGAAGTCGTTAACGCTGTAAAAATGGGTATGTTGATGGGCGCCAGCGGAAATTCTGGAGTAATACTTTCTCAAATATTCAGAGGGCTTTCTGAAGGCGTAAACGGCAGAAAGATGCTTTCAACTAAAGCATTTACAGAATGTCTCGAAGAGTCGCGAAAAGTTGCTTATAAGTCAGTGATGAAACCAGTAGAGGGAACGATGCTTACTGTAATCAAAGAACTGGCAGTGCAGGCTGCTGAAGAGCTTGAAGAAGTAGATGAATTTACAGAGTATTTTGAAGGTCTTTCAAGAATCGCAAAAAATACTGTTGAAAGAACCCCACAGTTGCTTGCGAAGCTACGAGAAGCTGGAGTTGTAGATGCTGGCGCCAAGGGATTGGCATACATAATTGAGGGTTTTGAGCTGGCAGCTAAGGGAGAAACCGAAGTTGAATTGCTGGAACTATCAACGGAAACAGGCACAACCTCAGCTGAAAAGCTTGTCGATATTGTAAAAGAAGAACTCAAATATGATTATTGCACTGAACTGATAATTGGGTTTGGGAACAATGAACAGAGCAAAGAAGAAATTACAAGAGAATTGAAGGAATACTTCAATGATATTGGTGATTCAATAGTGATGGTTAATCAGGATAATATTTTAAAGATTCATATTCATACAAATCATCCTGGCGATGTAATTGAAAAATTACTTAATTATGGGTCACTCCAAAAGGTAAAAATTGATAATATGAAGGTTCAACATGAGCATGTTGTGGACCTTGTTGAATCTCCAAAAGAAGAGGTACCAAATATAGCAAAAGGAAAAAATCATGGCTTAATATCTGTTTCGCCAGGAGAAGGATTAAGTGAAATTATGATCAGTCTGGGTGCGGATTCGATAATTAAGGGTGGTCAAACTATGAATCCCAGCATGAAAAATCTTCTGAGTGCTATGGAAAGAATTCAGAGCTCATCTGTGATAATATTGCCAAATAATCCGAATATTGTTCTTACCGCCAGGGAAGCTGCACGAAACGTCATGGAGAAGAATCCCTCAAAAAACATTACCGTTATTCCAACAAAAACAGTTCAGGAAGGAATAACCGCACTTACTGTTTACAATGATGAGCTGGAATTGGAGGAACTGGTTAAAGAAATGAAAGAAGTAATAGAAACAGTTTATCCAATTTCTGTAACTTATTCTGTTCGCGACTCGAGTATTAAGGGCAAGAAGGTAAAAAAAGGTGAATATATTGCCATGGGTAGAAACGAATTAATTGCCAGCGGTAGACGACTTGAAAAAGTAATAACTGAATCATTAAAATCAGCCTTGGAAGAAGATGAAGACAAAGAAATAGTTACAATTTTTTATGGATCCGACATAAAAAAAGAACAGGCAGAGAAGTTAGTTGATTCGTTATCTGATAAATTTGAAGATCTTGAGTTTGAACTTCACAAGGGTAATCAACCCTACTATTATTATCTCATTTCTGTAGAATGAACGGAGGAAAAGATGTTTTTACAGGATGTCATAACAAATCTCAATGCTTATTGGGCCAGCAAAGGATGCATTATTGATCAACCATACGACATTGAAATGGGAGCAGGCACTTTTCACCCTTCCACTTTCCTAAGATCACTTGGAAAGGAACCATGGAGAGTTGCATTTGTTCAGCCATGTAGAAGGCCCACTGATGGCAGATATGCGGAAAATCCAATGAGAACGCAGCGGTATTTTCAGTATCAGGTACTGATTAAACCTTCACCTGAAAACTCTCAGGAGATTTATCTTGATTCATTGAAGGCTCTCGGTATTAATGCGAAGAAGCATGATATTCGTTTTGTTGAGGATAACTGGGAATCCCCAACACTTGGAGCATGGGGAGTTGGCTGGGAAGTTTGGCTTGATGGAATGGAAATTACTCAGTACACGTATTTTCAGCAAGTAGGTGGGATACCCGTTGATAGAGTGTCCCTTGAAATTACTTATGGTCTTGAAAGAATAGCAATGTATCTTCAAAAAACAGACAACTTTTTTGATGTGGATTGGAATGAACATATAAAATATGGTGATGTTTTCATCGAAAATGAAAGACAGTTTTCATCATATAATTTTGAATTTGCCGATACAGAAAAACTCTTCAAGCTCTATGAAATGTACAGAGATGAATTCAATATATGCTTGAATAAAAGGCTCATATTACCGGCATATGATTATCTTATGAAGTGTTCTCACACATTCAATTTGCTAGATGCGAGAAATGCTGTAAGTGTAATGCAAAGACAAACATATATCAAATCTATAAGAGATATGGCTAGAAGTGTCGCAACTGAATATCAAAAAATAAAAAGAGGATGAATATGAAGAGTAACGCTATATTAGAGATCGGAGTAGAGGAACTACCAGCAAGTGAAATCCAATCGATAGTAAAACAGATAAATGATAGACTGCCAGAACTGCTTAAAAGAGAAAGACTTATTTATTCTGAATTTGAAGTATTTTATGCTAGTCGAAGGCTGGGAGTAATGATTTATGATTTGTCCAGCAAACAGGAAGACACGATAGAGGAAAAAAAAGGTCCAGCAGAAAAGATCGCATACAAAGATGGGAAACCGACAAAAGCATTGAAAGGGTTTATGAAAGGGAATAATGCCACATTTGACGATATTGTAATTAAAGAAGAAAACGGTGGACGATATGTTTTTTTAAGCCGAAGTGTTGAAGGTAAAACTTCTGAAAATATCCTTCCTGAAATATACAAAGAGATCATTACAAAACTTGAATTCAAAAGACCCATGCGATGGGGAAATGGAAATTATAAATTTGTAAGACCGGTGCGATGGATAGTGGCAATGTACGGAGATAAAGTTCTTGATCTTGCTCTTTTTGGTAAAAAAGCCAGTTCTACTTCTCGTGGCCACAGATTTTTCTATGATGAAGTCGAAGTAAATCCTGACAATTATTTTGAAAAATTAAAGGAAGCACTTGTTATTGTAAAACCATCAGAACGTAAAGAAATGGTTGTAAATGAACTGAATAGAATAGAAAAAGAAAGCCAGCTGAACATCCCACGTGACTCGCGTCTTATTGATGAAACAACTGCTATGACAGAGTACCCACAAGCAGTAACGGGAGAATTTTTGGCAAAGTTTCTTGAACTACCACAGGAGATAATAATTGTAACAATAAAGCATCATCTAAGAACATTTCCCGCTTATAGAAAAAACAAAATGGATAAAACGTTTGTTGCCTTTCAGGATGGGCCGGAAGATCCAGAAGGTAATGTTAGGGAAGGTTATGAAAAGGTTATAAACGCAAGGCTTGAAGATGCTCATTTTTACTTTGAAAAAGATCTTTCCAAGCCTCTTGAAGATCATGTTAATTCATTGAAAGAAATGGTTTTTCAAGCTGGTCTGGGAACATATTATGAAAAAACGCAACGAACAAAAGAGCTATCTGATTTGATTTATAAGGAATTGCAAAATAATTCACTCGAAGATGATTTAAGAAAAAATATTGAAAGGACAGCTTTGCTTTCAAGAGCTGATCTAGGAACTATGGTAGTTTATGAGTTTCCTGAACTTCAGGGTATTATAGGAAGAATATACGCGCAGGCATCGGGAGAAAATTATGAAGTATCAATGGGTATTCAGGAGTTTTACGAACCTTCTAAAGAAAATTTTGAAACTGTTACCGGTGCAATAACAGGTGTTGCAGACAGAATTGATACACTTGTTGGTAATTTTGCACTTGGTAATATACCCACAGGTTCAAAGGATCCTTACGCATTGCGTAGAAAGACCAATCATATATTTAAAACCATAACCAGTATGGGCTGGGATATTGATCTAAAGTTGCTTTTCCAGAAAGCCTCTAATCTTCTTGAACGTCCTTATTATGATTTTTCTGAGCAACTGGAGATTTTTGCAGAATCACGTTACGAAGCGTTTTTAATGGAAAATGATTTTTCACTTGAAGTTGCCAGGGCAGTAAAACAGTGGTGGTATAAACCTCATCCAGGTGATTTGATAGCACGTTCATTGACTTCAATATTAGAAAGTGAAGTTTTTGAGAAATTACTCATTGCGTATCAGCGCGTTCATAATATAAGCAGAAAACATGATTCGACAAAATATGATGGAAAGTTATTTGTAGAAAAAGAGGAAAAAGACTTGTTTAATGCTTATATTAATGCCAAAAACAAAATCCATAGAGTGCTTGAAGAGAGAAAGTTTGATTTGGTTTTTAATGAGCTTGTAAATTTAAAAGAACCCATTGATAATTATTTCGACAATGTTTTTGTGATGGATAAGCACACCGATATAAGAATGAATCGTTTATGTTTTTTAAAGGCACTGGATCAGTTGTTTTTGAGCATAGCAGATCTTTCTCAATTGATTTCAGGCACTGAAAAATGAATGATATAAAACAAACATCAGGAACAGTTACAGTAGTAGGAAAACCCAATGTGGGTAAATCAACATTAGTCAATTATTTGGTAGGAGAAAAGGTAGCAATAGTTTCTGATAAAATCCAGACAACCAGAAATAGGATTGCCGGTATTCTGACAAACGAAAAAGGTCAGATAATTTTTTATGATACCCCTGGAATACATAAACCACTTCATAAACTGGGCAATTATTTGGTAAAAATCGCGGTAGGTGCACTTCAGGGATCTGATTTGATTGCGGTTATGCTGGATATTGTTGATGGAATAAGAAAAACCGATAATCTGGTTTCAAAATATGTTAATTCTTCGAAAATACCGGTAATACTTCTAATAAATAAAGTAGATTGTATTGAAAACAATGACAAAATCAGAGAATTCAGAATTAAAGCAGAAAAAATGTTTGATAATATTATTGATACTGTTGAGATGTCTGCAAGAAATGGAACGGGAACAGATAGATTTTTAGAAATTTTATACGATAAACTTCCAAAGGGAAAACCACTATATCCTGAAGACATAATTACTGATAGATCGTACCGATTCATGGCTTCTGAAATCATCAGGGAAAAGATACTGTATTTAACGGAAAAAGAAGTTCCCCATTGTATCGGAGTAGAAATTAGGGATTTTATAGAAAAAGAAAACGGTATTACCTTAATCAGGGCCGATATTGTCGTTGAAAGAGATTCCCAAAAGCCTATTATTATCGGTAAACATGGCAGAATGATAAAGAAGATTGGTATGCTCGCCAGGAAGGACATTGAGTATCTTTTTGATACAAATGTTTATCTTGAGCTTTTTGTAAAAGTCAGGAAGAGGTGGCGCGAAAAAGATAATTTCATTATGAACTTCACCAACTTAAAAGAAGATTTTCAATAGACTTTTTTGATATTTACACAGAGGGGAAGGTAAGATATGGGTGTTAAATTAACAAGAGTTTTACTGTTCCTGATGCTATTGATGATGGTCTTATTGAATGCTGATCAAATGGTTATGTCTCCAAATATTGGTATGATCGAAGAAGAGTTCGGGATTACAGATAGGCAGATAGGATACATAGCAGGATCCTTTACTATTATAGGTGCAATAATTAGTCTTCTTTGGGGATATCTAAGTGACCGTTTCAGTAGAAAGAACCTGCTTTTGTTCGCAGTGCTTGTTGGTGAAATACCATGTTTTTTGACTGCCTTTGCTGCTAGCTATACTCAGCTTTTTATTCTAAGAGCATTAAGCGGTATAGGGATAGGCGCCCTTTTTCCCGTCATATTTTCATTTACTGGTGACACCTTTGGTGAAGAAGAAAGACCCAAAGTAAATGCCATGCTTTCTACAGCAATCTCTTTAGGTGCAATAGTCGGAATGATCATAGCTGGGTTTTTGGGTGGAACATATGGATGGCGATTACCTTTTATTCTAGTTTCTGTGCCAAATGTATTTTTGGCTATAATATTCTATTTGATTGTAAAAGAGCCCGAAAGAGGCGCTTCAGAGGTCGCTGTAGGTGAATTAGTTGAAAAGGGATATAAATACACTGCAAAAGTCAGATTCTCGGATTATCTTGTTCTGTTTAAAAATAAAACGAATCTCATTTTGTTCATTCAGGGTATCCTTGGAACGATTCCCTGGGGCGCAATACCTTACTTCCTTGTTGAATTTTTGAAAAGGAACAGGGGCTTTACTGCCAGTGAGGCAACTATGATTTTCATATTTTTCGGTTTAGGTAACGTACTTGGTATTTATTTCGGAGGAATTGTTGGCGGTAAATTATACAAAAAGAAACCAAAATATATGCCACTTTTTAGTGGAATAAGTACTGCTGTGGGTGCAGGATTTGCATTACTTGTTTTAAATGTTGAGGTTCAGGCTGATCTTTCTGGGTTTATTATACTTTCTTTGCTGGGTATGGTTGCTGCTGCTCTGGCATCAATAACGGGACCAAACATGAAAACAATGTTGATGAATGTCAATGCTCCTGAGAATAGAGGAAGAATTTTTTCCATATTCAACCTTACAGATTCTCTCGGTACAGGAGCTGGAAAATTTATTGCAGGAAGTATTTCAACAGTTCTTGGTTCTCTTGGAGCTGCTATGAATATTTCAGCAATGTTTTGGTTGCCCTGTGCTGGAATACTTTTGATCTCTGTATTTACGTTACCAGGCGATGTAAAGAAATTACATGTTAAAATGAAAGAAGCAGCGGAAAGAATGAAAAGATAGAAAAGAGAACGTGTCAAGCCAGTTAAAGTATGTCTATATGCGTAGTATGAGAAATAGGTGTAAAAGCTATTAGTATAATTAAAATGCTGAAGTAACCCTCAGACCGCTTCGCTGCCCTCGAAAAGGGCAGCAATTTTTTTACACAATCACCATCAAATGCAAACAAAAAAGTTAGGAAACTTCCTTATCATGAAAAGTTGTAAGTCGATAGGGGGCTAGGACTTGGAAGAGCAATATTCTAAAACAAAAAAATTGTCGCTGATTGAAGGTGTTCTTTATAACAATTCTTTTATACTTACTCAGGGTTTTCTTTTAACTGGGCTTGCATTACAATTCGGTGTTACAGAAAGTATTCTGGCGGTCCTGGGAATGCTTCCGGTAATGGCTCAAGTCTTTCAATTGGGCGTTCCCCTACTTTTAAGAAAGATTGGAAG
>JASMTM010000218.1:0-2963 GCA_041694295.1 Petrotogales bacterium | reverse complement strand
CATACTATCACCATAGTCAACGTCTGCATAGGCGCTCAAGGCAGCTGTGGTTGTTGTGATAGCCATTACAAGATTACTACAACTGGTTAATGATAATGGATATTGAATCCAGCTTCCAGCATGGCATGATTCTATTATGATATTGAACTGAATATCTGAGAAATCATTCATCAGGTTTATCAATGTTGTTGTACTCATACCATATCCACCAATGTTCATACTGTCATTTCCGCCATGAGCGATGATATAAATAATCAGTCTGTTTACATTCATTTCTTCTATTAGATATTCAACAGCATCTTCGATATCTGACGGATGATTGTTTGAATAATCAACCTTTACCACACGACTTTCGTTAATAAGATCAACCATTGAATCATAGACCATATCGTGGATCTGAGAAGCTTCATAATAAAGGTTTTGTGAAGGTGTCAATCCATTAACTACAACAGCTCCATATATTTTGAATAATCTGGCAATAATGCTTATGTCAATCACGGGAATGTAGGGTTTTTTTATTGTGTAATTATTCCAGAACACGGCCTGATAGTATTCTTCCTTAGTTGGTGATTTAATAATCTCAGGAATGCTATTATTTAGCATAGGCCAACCCTGTGTTTCCTTATTGTATAGTTCTTCTCCATACTCATCCATTACAACAATTCTTCCAGGATGGTTGTAAAATGCTCCTGGAGCTAAATCCAGATAGAATAAAAATCCTGGTTTGCTAATATTGGATGCGACAACTTCTGTTTTGTATTGTTGGTCTGGACTGGGAACGTAATCATATACCATATCTCCGGCTTTTACCGCGCCTAGAAAAAGAGCCACAGCTGGTTCCTCGGGTTCATCTTCTTCGATTATTTTTGTTATAAACTCTTGCTTGGCTAACTCTAGTTTGATGATTTCTATTGATCCGGGACAACCTGAAAGTATTAGTAAAAGAAATAATACGCCAGCTACAACGAAAAGCATGTTTCTTCCTTTCATTTTCATCCCCCCTCTTTCTGATAGGGAAATTCTATTCCCGGATAACTATTTGTATGATTATTTTTTGAGGTAGTTTTCTTTAAGAAACTTCATAAAATTGCAGAATTACGTTATAGAAAAAAACATAGTTGGTTTAGATATATTAAGATCATACGATTGAATAAATACGGTAAGAAAATTGAATTAGAATAATAATAAATTTTAAACTATTAAAAAGTAGTGTTCCCTGCTTAGCAAACGTTCTGAGCGCAAAGTTGACTTAAGAGTATTTCATGTAGTTTGATAAATGTATAATATTACTGAACGGAAAGTGGTGGGCTTATGAGAGTTACAAGGGTTAACAACAAAAGAAAATTGCGGAAGTTTATTAACCTTCCTAATGAAATTTATGAGGATTATCCTTTCTGGATACCCCCATTAATATTTAACGAAAAGAAGTTGATAAAAAAGGGCTCATCTATTATGGATGATGACAGAGAGTTCTTTATAGTGCTTGATGGGCCTCAACCAATTGCAAGATTGGCCGTTTATACCAAAAGGCATTCTGTTAAAGCTAAACCCAATGGGTACTTCACATTATTCGAGAGTTATAACGATGAGGTTGCTGTTAAAATGCTTTTTGCTATGGCGGATAGTTGGTTTATGATGAGAAAGATCTCTAATTATTCAGGACCAGAGTCATACATAAATGGAGATGATTACAAAGGATTGCTTGTAAACAATTTCAATGATTATCCTTACATAAATATGCCATACAATCCTCCTTATTATAAAGAACTGTTGAAACTTAAAAACCTTAGAAAAATACATAGTTTTGCCAGTTTTCACTTCAACCTTGAAGATGGAGTACCTGATAGCCTGGAAAAACTGGTGGAATACTCCAAGAATAGGTTTGATTATAGAATCGAGCCCCATGATCTAAGTGATATCGAAGTATTTTCCAAAGAAATACTTTATATTATTGATAATTCTTTGCCAGATACAGGTGAAGGGATGAGAGTCTTAACTTATGAAAATATCAAAGACTACTTTCTGGAGTTGAAAAAGTACCTGGATAAAGAACTATTTGCTGTTGCTTATCATAAAAATCAACCAATAGGTTTTTCTGCTGCAATTCCCAATTACAATGAAATCTTCATAGATCACAAAACGAAAATATCATTAATAAGACGTTTAAGGTTCTTAATTTACAAAAACAAAGTCAGAAGTTTGCGGATTTTCAACGTCGCAGTTGTAAAGGAGTTTCAAAAGAAAGGGGTTTCTCATGCCTTACATCTTCACATAGTAAAAAATGCCATGAATAAAGGATACAAAGATCTTGAAGGAGGACCTATCAACTTTGATAATCCAAGAAGCTTTCAGGATGCCATTAAAGCTGGAGGAAATCCATATAAAGAGTATGCTCTGTATAAAAGAATTATCAAATAAAATCTTTTGATATTTCGTGCTTTAACAGGTCATAAATGCCTAATGAAACCTGGAATGGCGTGGAATAGATGAAGGTTTTTTGAATGGTAAATTTGTGGAAAGAAAAGATGAAAATATTAAGCTTGAGGATCGAGGTCTAACCTTTGCTGACGGTCTTTTTGAGGTTCTAAGAATAATCGACGGAACCCCTTTATTTTTTCATGATCATACCAATAGAATGCAAAAAGGGCAGTTTTTTAGATATTTCATTTCCTTATGAATCTGATTATTTAAGAAACATTTTAGATGGATTTATTGAGATTAATGGAATTTATGACGCAGGACTTTATATTGAATTAACAAGAAGGCCTGATCTGTTCGGAGAACACAGGTATCAAGAAAGTTATGAACCAATTTTTTATATCCTAAACTCACCATTGAGAAATATTGATCCTAAAAACCGGGAAACAGAGGCTAGGGTGTTAACATATCCGGATTTACGTTATAAACTTTGTGAACATAAAACTATTTAACTGCCAATGTACTTGCAAAAAACTACGCCTACG
>JASMTM010000217.1:0-2646 GCA_041694295.1 Petrotogales bacterium | reverse complement strand
TAGGAACTATAGATGCTCTGTGGGAGGCAAATATTGAGTTAACAAGGCCTCTTCCTGCATTGAATCTTCATGATGATTCATGGAGATTTTTTACGCATTCTGAAGAGTATCAACCTGCTTTTATCAGTTCCAAAACAATAGTTAATAATTCACTGGTAAGCGAAGGTTCTGAGATTTATGGAAAGGTTGTAAACTCTGTAATCTTTCAAGGTGTATATATAGGGAGAAACACATTTATCAAAGATTCAATAATTATGACGAACACTATCATAGAAGACGATTCTACAGTCGAAAAAGGAGTAATTGGCGAGAACTCTGTTATTGGTCGCAACAGTATTCTTGGAACGGGTGAAAGTAAACCTAATAAAATTGCACCAAATATATATAACTCCGACCTTGTTGTGGTTGGAAATAACGTTAAAATCCCTGAAGGAACGAAAATTGGAAAAAATGCAGCGATATGGAATTATGTTAAAGAAAAAGATTTCGACGGGGACGTTGAAAGCGGAGGAGTTGTCAAGCCTGAATAAAAAAGGGTATATTTATGTTTCAACTGTGATTTCCCTGGTCATATTTAGCCTGGCAGTAAGTATGCTTTTTGCAACAACTGCCCTTCGTATTAGAGCGAAGGCTCATTTGTATAATTGCCTTCAATTATCTTTGTTTGTTAAATCCTATGCCGATAATGCTTTTAACGATGCAACTGTTATTCGATCTGAGGAAGAATTCAGTGAAATAAAAAATAATGTGCAGGTTTTAAAAAAGAAATCAGTTTTTTACTATCAAACTGTTAAAATTGAATTTGAAGTACTGGATCATATCAAAATTCAACAGTAACAATATTTTATTAGGAGGTGGTTTTTGTGAAAAAGTTTCTTATTTTAGCCCTTGTCGTTTTCGTGGCAGTCTTTGCCATGGCAGAGAAATTGACCATTTTGCACATCAACGACACACATGGACATGCATGGACATTTGATGAATATGGTGTAGGACTTGTTGGTGGCTTCCCTCTCGTTGCGACACTTGTTGAGCAATACAGGGCAGAGAACCCAAGGACGTTGTTCTTACATGCTGGTGATATAAGTACCGGTGTACCAGAATCTGATCTACTTGATGCAGCCCCCGACATAGTTGCACTGAATTTAATGGAACTGGATGCAGTCGCTATTGGTAACCATGAGTTTGATTTTGAAAGAGAAGTACTGGATAAACAAATGGAGTATGCTTTATTTCCATATCTAAGTGCTAATATTTACAAAGATGGAGAACCTGAATTTACAGAATATATCATCAAAGATGTTGGTGGAATAAAGGTTGGGATTATTGGTCTTACAACACCGGATACGAAAATACTTGAAAAACTTCATGCTGATCAGTATGAGTGGAAAAGCGTTGTAGATATTGCAAAGAAATTGGTACCTGAAGTGGAAAAGAAAGCAGACATCGTGGTTATACTTTCACACATCGGTGACGCCGAAAGCATGACCGATGTAAATTCTCACGAACTTGCAGCTGCAGTTGATGGAATTGATGTCATCGTTGATGGACACAGCCATACTCTAACTGAAAAACCTGTTGTTATAAACGGAACACTAATCGTTCAAGCAGGAGAATGGGGCAAACATCTCGGGAAACTTGATTTAGAAGTCGAAAACGGTGGAATTACTTATGTGGAGTATGAAGCAATACCAATTACCGCTGAGACTATAGAACCTGATAAAGATGTAGCCATTGTTCTTGATTACTTCAAAAAACTTGGCAGTGAAAAGTTAAATGAAGTATTTGGAAAAACCGAGATATTACTGATGGGTGATAGAAGTGTTATTAGAAGCCAGGATACAAATCTTGCCCATTTGATTACTGACGCTATGGTTTGGAAAACGGGAGCGGATTTTGCCATTACCAATTCTGGTGGAATAAGAGCCTCCATCCAGCCAGGAGAAATTTCTTATCGTGATATTTTAACAGTTCTTCCTTTTGGAAATACTCTTTATCAGCTTAAGGCAACAGGTGAAGAGGTTATGGATATCCTTGAATACACAGCCACAGTATCAGCGGGTCAGGGTGCATGGCCACAAGTTTCAGGAATTACATACACAATTGAAGGAGAAACAGTAAGCGATGTAATGATCAATGGAGAACCTATTGATCTTGATGAAACCTATACGATAGCAACAAACAATTATCTTGCATATGGTGGAGATGGCTACTCTATGCTGGAGGATCTTGAAGGATACGATACTGGATTTGTTCTTGCTGATGTAGTTCAAGACTATGTTGCAGAGATTTCGCCAATCACCGATTATGATGACGAACCGAGGATAATTGTTAAGTAGTTCTAAGTTCAAGGATGATTTCTAATATTTGTTATTGTATTATAATAGGGGCGTATACCCCTATTTTTTTTGCGATAAATTAAATGTGATAAATCAAAAAGCAGGTTGAAAACCAAAATATGTTTTGCGTCTTGAGAGGTGATGTTGGTGAAAACATTGACGTTTAAAGGCGGTGTGCATCCTCCTGATAATAAACGTTTTTCGGAGAATGCTGGGATAACAGTAGCACCTCTACCAGAAAAGGTGTACCTTTTTCTTGATAATCACGCCGGAGTTACCGCTAAACCGCTTGTCAAAGAGGGAGATAAAG
>JASMTM010000216.1:0-4032 GCA_041694295.1 Petrotogales bacterium | reverse complement strand
AAGGTTTATTGTGTTGAAAATTAAAGGCGATCACATATGCATGTTTATCCTCCAAAAAGAGCGAACTGGCCAGAAAATTGTTTTGCATGTGGTTCACGCAAAGAGACTGTTTTAATTAAATTTTATGAGTCTGGAAATGATAAAAGTTTGTTTTTATGTCAGGATTGTTACGATGCTCTTGAGAGAGTAATTGCAGATTGAACTAATAAAAATCAAAGCATATGATAAAACAGGGTGTTTAATTTATGACTTCAGAAATTATTATAATGAATAGAACAGCAATTGCTATGGCAGCGGATAGTGCAGTAACTTTTTCTGGCCATTCTCAGGATAAAATATTCCCATCTGCACAAAAATTGTTCACTTTATCAAATGAAGCACCAGTTGGAATAATGGTGTATGGAAACGCAAGTTTCATGGGGGTTCCGTGGGAAACAATCATCAAAGTATATAGAAACGAAAAAGGCAATGAAAGATTTGATAAGTTAGAAGATTATGCAAACGATTTTATTAGCTACCTAAATGAAAACCAAATGTTATTTCCAGAGGAAATCCAACATGATATGTTTGTCGAACACTTAAATGGATATCTAAGCTATGTAAAAGACGAATTTTTTGCCCAATGTCAGAAAGTTGTTCATTCTGAACAAAGAACACCTTCTGAAATCGAATTAAAAAACACCTTGACAAATATAGTAGAGAATCAATATTTAATATGGGAAAAAGCAAACCGTTGTCCTGGTTTTTCAAGTGAGTTCGATGACAAAGTTCTTTCCGAATATGATGAATTAATAGAACATACAATCTCCCAAATTTTTGAAGAATTCCCAATAGGAACTGACAATATAGAAAAAATAAAAAAAATCATCCCTTGGCTATTCTCAAAATATCCAAAAGATATAAGGAGTAATTCATATTCTGGAATTGTAATTTCTGGATTTGGCGATAAAGAGATATTTCCATCATTTAAATCTTATTTTATTGAATTTATGACATTTAACAAATTAAAATATGAGATAGATGGCGAGGAAACGGTATCTTCAAAAAGCGATAGTGTGATTAAACCTTTTGCCCAAAGAGAAATGGTTGATATCTTCATGAGGGGTATAGATCCTTCGATATTTAATTTTAGTATTTCATTTCTACAAGAAGCAATTAACGAATTATGTCAGGTTTTATCAGAAAACGAAAATATAAATCTTGAACCCACAAAAGAAAAAACACTTGAATACTACACCCATAATATCATTTCTGGTTATGTATCAAAAATGAATCAGTTGCAGAATGAGAGATATATCAGTCCTATAACAAATGTAGTTTCCATGTTGCCAAAAGATGAGTTAGCATCTATGGCAAAATCTTTGATTAACTTAACTTCATTTAAACGAAAAATATCATTGGATTCTGAAACTGTTGGTGGGCCTATTGATGTAGCTGTCATTTCAAAAGGCGACGGATTTATATGGATTAATCGAAAACATTATTTTAAATCCGATTTAAATCCACAATTTTTCATTAATAAATATAAGAGGGCATATATAGAAAAGGAAGGAGAATATGTAAATGAAGAATGAAAAGAAAACATTTAATAGTCTTTCAGAAATTGAAAGAAAATATTTCCCGAAAGCTTATGAACAAAGACACTCAAAACAATTATTAGACAATCCAGAAGAAGCAGGCAGGATTTTTGCTCAACAATTAATGAGTGAACTTAAGAAGTGACTTTGCCAATTATATTTATCTTTTTTTTGTGTTGTATACATAATATACTAAGCAATCAACTGTAATTTATTCCCCGGACAGGAAGTATTTGTATTATGTTGATACTTTATAGATGTTTAAAAGTAAATGATGAAGTGATATGTTGAGTGAATTTAAGATCAAATATGAACCTAAAAGCATAACAGGACTGCTGATTGCTGCTGGAATTATGTTTGTAGGAATTGGATCCATGACCGGAATCACTGATGTGACGGAATATGGGAACTTCTTCTTGTTGTTAGGGATCGCTTCTTGGTTTTATCATCTTGATAAATATAAGAAAAAGTCAGTGAAGAGGAAGCCATTGAAAAGGCCAAGGAGATAATGGTTGGTGATACTTGTGGAACGTGAAGAAAGTTATATGTTGGACTCATTTAAAATGAGCCAGCAACTCTTTCCCTTCTTCTGAGGCTGCCAGAACTTCAATCAGTTTCGGCATAATCTTTTCATGCGACTGAATTTCATCGAGGGCTTCCCTGTCCAGGACAAGGGAACATTGTGAACAGAACTTGTCTGTAGGCCGCAGGACGTTGTTGCACCGGGGGCAATTTTTCAGGGTCACCTGATGTTTGTCTTCGGTTTTGAGCCCGCATTTCTCGTATATTCTATCATTGATCTCCTGATCTGTGAAATTGGCATATACCTTGAACATCCTGGTAGATCCTTTGGACCATCCGGCTCTGTGCTTAATCTCCTGTTCATTGTAACCATTAAGGATCCACTGAGTAACGGCCATGTGTCTGAACCCATGAGGATGAACACGCTTCTTTATTCCTGCATCTTTTCCTCTCTTTTTCACAGTACGCAGAAGGCTTTGATAACTCATGGGTTCCATGTTCTTGTTACGTGTGATCCAGAGGGAGCGTCCTGATCTTCTTTCAAAGGATGTACAGCCAACCATTGGTTAAGGTATCCTGTGGACCATGTGAGAGGGATACCTTTTGCTGATGTGGTCTTATTAGCCAGGCCGGTTTTTGATAGATAGAGTATTGCACCGTACTGGTTAAATTCTACACTCTTTATCCTGCATGAAGCAAGAGCTCCTACCCGGATCCCACTATCTGCTAGTACTGCAATCAGGGCCTTATCCCGTGGATGCCTGCACGCTTCCATGAGATTGTCAAATTCCTTCTGTGTGAGTATATCTGACGGTTGCACAGGTGTATCTATGGTTTTAAGTTTAAGGTTCTGAACCCATTTCGGAGACTCACCTGAGGTAACTACACGGAAGAACTTTTTTGTTACTTTCTTGTAAGTCCGAAGACTCGTGGACTTCAAACCGTGTTCGTTCTGCAGGTGAACGAGGAGACGATTAAAATCATCTTCTGTTAGAGTATTCAGGGGTTTATCTATCCCCAGTTCCTTGAGTCGCTGCACCATTCTTGTAATGTAGTTGAGATATCCCACCAGAGTACCTTTTGCAAGCCCCTCTATCTGACATTTAACGATAAAATTCTCAATCAGATCTTTGTTTTCTTGGGAGATCTCAGCGTTCCTGAGCCTTTCCTTGGCCCTTAAAAATCCAGTATCAAAGGAGTGTACATCATCTACTGAGTGAGTCATCACATAATAGAATGAACTTTAGGACTATATACTTTGAGGAAATAGCCCGTGCCGGGCTACTAAATTTTTTTGCTAGATTTTTAAGTATTTGTTTTATTGCCATATAACTAATCGTAAGTGCAACATATAAATATATACAATAGATACTGAAATATTAATGATACTTAAGTAATCTCCAATATACGATGTGTTGGAGGCAATAACATCAAGAATACGGAGGATAACCCGAATACAAAATGTGTCGAAGCTGCATTAAGAAAGCGGACACATGATCTGGAAGAGCGGATCAAGGAACTAGACTGCCTCTACCAGATATCCAGAATTGTTGAAAGGGGACGCAATCTGGATACAATTTTACAGGAAATAGTGGACTTCATTCCTTCTGCCTGGCAATACCCGTACATAGCTTGCTCAAGGCTTGCCCTGAAAGAAAATACATTTACAAGCCCCCATTTTCAGGAAAGCCAGTGGAAACAGGCCGCCCCCCTAATAGTTGAAAACAAAAATGCAGGTTGCCTCGAAGTTTTTTATCTTGAAGAAAAGCCACATGCTTATGAGGGTCCTTTCCTAAGGGAAGAGCGCAAGCTGATTGATGCCCTGGCGGAAAGGATAGGAGACGCCATCGAACTGATGCGTGTAGAAAAAGAACTCAGCAACTACCGCAAGAACCTGGAAGAAATCGTAGAAAAACGTACTTCTGAACTAACC
>JASMTM010000215.1:0-3203 GCA_041694295.1 Petrotogales bacterium | reverse complement strand
ATAAATGAAGTTTTAGCTATAATTAGGCCAGTGATCAGTGGAGAAAAAAATAAACAGGAAGGACTAGTCTTATCTTTAATTAATCCACGAACTCTTATAAAAGAATTAATAGGATTTTCTGTTATAGGTGAAACGTCTGTAGCACTTGGACTATATCAGCTTAACGAGAGTGGGTCACCAATATTTTTTGGATCATCAGTCGGAAAACATGAAGCAATTGAAAGTGCAAAAACTGAAATACTGCATTATCCTGATAAAGAATTCAATCTTATCGTTCCTCTGTTTGCCTTCGGTGAGGTTTATACTGTTGTTGCACACCCTTCTGAAGAATTCAACAATGTTTATCCACTTAGATCAGGATGGATGGTTTTTTTCCTGGGACTTTTGCTTACAGGATACTTAACAACAACAATTGGTTTTTTGAGCAATCGTGGATTCTATTTGAGAAGGGAAGTAGATGAAAAAACCACAGAATTAAGAAATGCTCTGGATAAACTCAGAAATACAATGGAGGCTTCAATATCAGCTCTTGCATCAACGGTAGAAATGAGAGATCCATACACAGCAGGGCATCAAAAAAATGTTTCTATACTCTCCGTTGCTATAGCGGAGAAAATGGGACTTGAACCAGAAAAAATCGAGGGATTGAAGCTTGCAGCAAGGGTTCACGATATAGGAAAAATACAAATACCTGCTGAGATTCTTACCACTCCAAGAAAACTCACTGATCTCGAGTACACACTTATAAAATCACATCCTGAAGCAGGTTACAATCTATTCAAAAATCTAGATTTCCCCTGGCCTGTTGATGAAATCATATTTCAGCATCATGAGAGGCTGGATGGAAGTGGTTATCCCAGAGGCTTAAAAGGTAACGAAATAATGATTGAGGCGAAGATACTCGGTGTAGCAGATGTTGTAGAAGCAATGTCTAGCCACAGACCTTACAGACCATCACTGGGTATAGATGCAGCCCTTGAAGAAATCGAAAAGAACAAAGGAAAGCTATACGATCCAGATGTAGTCGATGCATGTATAGAACTATTTAGAATAGATGGATTCTCTTTTGAAGAAAAATGAGGTTTGAAGTCACGAGAACTCGAGAACCGAGAGACCGAGACTAAAACGATTGCCCCTCAAATCGCACATCAGTATTTATGCTTCAGTCGATGGACGAAGCTTGTTTTAGCAAGCGTTGGACGATTGACTAAGCAGAGCGATGGACGAAATTTTTATCTCTTACTAAACTCCATACCCTAGACCCCAAACCCGGTCTTTTATAAGATCTCGGTCTCTTGTCACCTGGTCCTTTTCGCCTTCTCGTGTTTTGAACTTCCCGTGCAACGCACAACCTACTGACGTACAACGTCTCTTTGTGTTCAATGCACACACCCAGCCTCCGGCAGCCATCTCAAAGCGGGCATATTAAAAGCTCTCAACCTTCTTCTCTGGTATTTCCGATATAGTCATACATCGGATTTTCAATTATTGGAAAGCATTTAATTTTATTTTTTCAAATTGTTTTCTACAGTTACGAAGTATTCAAAAATGCTATTATAAAAATCTTCGGCGTTTTTAGTAGAGATTGCTATTTTGCATTCACCTATTCTTTGAATGATGTCAGTAATTTGTTTTTTATGATCAAAAAAAGATGATTGTACAAGATAATTGTCATCAATAATTTTCTCTTTCAGAGTATTTTCTAGTAAATATACTGAAAGTACTAGTAACCAGACAGGTGAAAGCGGCTCAATTTCTACTTCAAAAAATAGATTCGCAAAATCTTGAGATAGCGAAAATGATCTTTCTCTTTTTTGTCTTTTTTCATTAATCACACCAGCTTTATAAAGTTTATCTAATTCTGTATAAACAGCTTTTTGATTAAGAAATCGATCAATAGCTATTTCATTAGAATTACCTTTTTCATGAGTTAGAAGATAATAAATAACTTCAGCCTTTGTTGAGAGCCCAAAAACAAGACGTAGTCGTAGAAGTATATTGTCCGGTTTCAAAATATCTAGTTCTCCAATAGTTTTGTTTGAAAAATTAGAAGGAGTTCTCTTATCTTGAATAGAAATACCATATAGTCTACTTAATCCCCTTTTTAACCTTTTCAATCTTACTTTATTTACAAAATTTGCATGGTAAGATTGCCAGTCATTGGAGATTTTTAGTAAACGCGGTTCAAAACTATCGAAATAATTAGAAAAAGCAATAGCGCTTTCAGGATCACTATAAATAGGATATTCTTGTGAAACATTTATCCATACCCCAAGTTCTTTCCAGGTATTCCAGATAATGCTTGTTGCGCTATCAATAACTTTATTCTTAAATTCTTTTGGCGACTTCATTGAATCCCAATCTCCTTAATAACGATTTGAGTAACTCACGATAAGCTTCAGAAACATCATGTGTCATACCCCAACGTGCAGCAGCTTCAATTTTTTCACTGCTTGGTTTCAGTTTCATCAAATCGTCAATGTGATAACCGCCCCTATCAACTGAAGCGTAAAGTTTCAAAAATATTTGATCGATTCTCGAAATATAATGAACTGTTAAATAATCACCAAACCGCTTTCCTATAAGTCGTTCTTCCAATCCTCTGGGCAAACCAAAGTCAACAAGAGAAGTTGGACCAGCATTTATCCAGTTTGGTGGTAAATTAAAGTCTCTTGCAACCTTTTCAATAGCGCTTTTAAACCAATTTGGAAAACTTGCTCTATTAATTATAAGTTTAGAATCGCTTCTTTCCACTATACCCAGTACATCAACATCATTAGTTGTTCTGTTAACTAATCCTATAGCTGCGAGAGCCGAACCTCCACAAACAACAAGCTCAATTCTCTTGTTTATTATCTTTAATTGCGAATTAAGTGCCTTCATATAAAACTCGAGATTTTTATAATCAAAATTATTCATATTTTAAGTATATCATATACTTATTATTAGTATATATAATACTTAACTATCAATTTTAACTTATTGTTTTATAAGTCTGAACGGAATGATTTTTTAAGTTTCCACCGTTGATGATGGCTATATGAACTTATCTGGGTGTGTTTACTTCTTTTGTTTTTACCAAACCCCATACCCCAGAACCTAGACCCGATTTTTTCAGTCTTTGTTTCTGGTTTTTAGATATTCCACCCTTGAGGGTGGCCAGCTGTACCTAGCTGGGGGTGTAATCCGTCCTTGAGGGTGAG
>JASMTM010000214.1:0-2946 GCA_041694295.1 Petrotogales bacterium | reverse complement strand
TCTATCGTACCAGCTCCGTCACTATATTTTGTATGCATGTGAAGATCGCCTTTATAATCATTAGCTGTCATAAGATTGGGAATTTTATTGTCCTTTGCCTGTTTTATCTCTCCACGATTTTCTCGTAATTCTGGGGGAATAAAAGCCAGATCAAGACACTTATAGACCTCTTCTTCTGACTTACCGCTTATCCATTTACCTTCTTCACCATCTTCTGTCATTTCAAACAACCCGTATTCTGAAAGCTTGTAATTTTTATCTATTGCTATCTTTCTCAGCTGAATGTTATGATCTTTAGAACCGGTAAAATAAAGCAATGCAGCCCCATAAGACTTCTCCGGAACTATTCTTAGATCAACATCTACACCTTCTTTTAATTCAACAGTTGTTTTTGTATCCCCTTTCACCTGAACCCTTGAAACACTGGACATATTTGCGAAGATCTCCATTACCTTTTTACTAGCTGGTGCAACAGTTAGTATATCTATATCACCGATAGTTTCTTTCATTCTCCTCAATGAACCCGCATAATCTATCTTTTTTACGTTTGCTTTTTCTTTCAAATATTCGATTATTTCTGTAGCTATATTCATTGCAGTGTCTATACGCATACGTTCATGTCTGAGCTCGTACTGCTCCAGTGATTTAAGGATATTTTCCTCTGTTTTTTCTCCAAACCCTTCAAGTTTTCTTATTTCTTTTTCCTTTATAGCTTTTTTTAAATCACCAATATTTTTTATCCCCAGCTTGTTGACAAGGACTCTAACTTTGCTGGGGCCTAGTCCTTCAATACTCAATAACTGTGATAACTCTTCCGGTACTTCTTTTTTTAATTCATCATATTTCTTAATTGTTCCTTCTTCAAGATATTCAGCAATATGTTCAGCAAGACTTTTACCTATACCTTCAATATCTGATAATCCTTTCTTTCCATGTTCTTTATAGATTTCTTCTACATCCTCATCAAGATTCTTAATCCTTCTTGCAGCAGAACGATATGCACGTGGTTTCCACTGTACATTTTGAAACTCCAAAATATCGGCCATTTCGCTGAAAATTTCAGCCAATTCTCCATTTTTCATAAAATTCACCAACCAGATTCATTTTTGATGCACAGTACAAAAATAAGATGTTTTTCCGCTAATTTTCTTTTTCGTGATCTTTCCGTCACAAATTCCGCAACTTTCTCCTTCTTTTCTTCTTTTAATAAGATAATTTTGAGGCATTTTTTCGGGTTCTGCGCCGTAATCTATTGCTGTTTGCAAAACTGCCTTCATTGCTGAATAGACTTTTGTTATATTTTTTTCATTAAGGTCATTTATTGTCTTACCAGGGTATATTCCTGCTTGATACATTATTTCATCTGAGTAGATATTTCCTATTCCCGCAATATTATTTTGATCCATCAGTGCACTTTTAATACTTCCTCTTTTATTCTTTAGAAAATCTGTAAACTCTTTTTTGTTATATTCCAGAGCATCTTTGCCAAGGGATTGTTCAGAAATATAATCGTTAATGTCCCTTATTAGATCTACTTTTCCCAGCCTCCTAACACATATATACGAAAAACTACTCTCATCCTCAAAATCAATGCGTAAACCTGTATGCTCAGGTTCTTCCGAGTTGCTTGAGTAAAAAACGACATCTCCTGTCATCCCAAAGTGCATTAATAAATTCGTACCTTTGTCCAGTCTTATAAACATGTGTTTTCCATGCCTTAATATCTTACTAAAAAAATGTCCAATAAGGGTTTTACTTAAAACCGTCTCGTCAGGTTTCACAACCTTTGTATCTCTCCTGTAAACGCCAACTATTTTCTTATTTATAATATTTTCTTCGCATCTTCTTTTTATTAACTCAACATCAGGTAGTTCAGGCAATGCTTTCACCACCTTATATCAAAATTATTCGTAATGCTTCACATATTATGTACCACTAAAAAAATTCTAACACAGTGCCAACGATGAATTGCTTTTAATGATCAGATAGTTCAGTTATTTTTAGTGTTAACTAAAATATCACAGTTTGAAAAAGTAACTTTTTTTTGATAACCCTTAATAAACCAAAAACCTTTCCTTTCTTTTTTGGGTTATACTGGGTATAGCGATTTATCAAAGTTCGCAACTTTCACGTTTTAGAATATGACTGTTACTAAGTTAAGGGAGGTGGATCAGTTTTGTCCAAAACACTAAATGAAATTACGAGAATACCTGATCTTTTGAAAAAGGTAAGTCAAAATGAATTACGAAATTACGAAAAACAAAAGATTTTATTTGTGGGTTGTGGTTCCTCATACAATATAGGCTACATTGCTTCAGTGATTTATCGAAAACACGGATTGACAGGTAATGTTGTCACTGCAGGTAAAATACTGACCACCAAAGATTACCCAAATTCATCCGTTGCTTTTTTGCTTTCACGTACAGGAGAATCAACCGAAACAATAGAGGCTGCAAAAATACTGAAAGAAGATGGAATACAGACGGTTGCTATTACCTGTGACTCGAAATCACCCCTGGTTGAGTCCTGTGACAGTCATATCACCTTTGATTTTGCCTTTGAAGAAAGTGTTGTCATGACAGGTTCATTTATCGTTATTTTGCATTCATTGTTGAATATGATTAAAAAGATTCCCCTTGTTGAAAAATCAAAAACAATTATCAAGGATAGCATACATTTAGTTGATTCAATAGATTTTAAAAATTTCGATCATTTTGTTTTCCTTGGCTACGATGAATTGTATGGTTTATCAAAAGAAGGAGCATTGAAACTTCAGGAAATGGCACTACAGAATGTTGAATTTCATGAACCGCTGGAATACAGACATGGTCCTCGCTCAACTCTAGATAAAAAGACTATTATCGTAATTCAGTCAAAGGATACGGAGTACGAAAAAGAGTTATCTGAAGAGTTATCGAATTCCGGTGCCAGAGTAATCTATATCGG
>JASMTM010000213.1:0-6715 GCA_041694295.1 Petrotogales bacterium | reverse complement strand
CTGTTTTAGTTATTGTGATATTTCTAACCTGTAAATAAGCTGCCTATCTGAAAAATTAATGTGGCAAGCAGCCAGGCAACTCCTGTTGAGTAGAATATTGAAAAACCTGTCCATTTCCAGGATTTTGTTTCTGCTCTTATAGCTCCAATAGCTGCTACACATGGTATGTATAACGCAGAAAAAACCATAAATGCATATGCATTTAGTGAAGTCCATCCAAGTTCGCTTGCTATTGTGCCACCTAATATATTTCCTTCAGCAGCAAATAGTGTGCCCATTGTACCGACAACAACTTCTTTTGCTAGCAAACCAAAAATAAGACTTACACTAGCCTGCCATTGTCCAAATCCACTAAGAGAAAATATCGGAGCAATAAAACTACCGATTCTTCCAATAAGGCTTTCAGCGCTTGCATATTCTACTCCCCAGGGTAAACTGCTAAGAAGCCACACAAGAATAACCGTTCCAAAAATAATTGTTCCTGCTTTCCTTAAAAACAATCTGCCACGTTCCCACATGTGTATTAATATGCCAGTAATTGTGGGGAAACGATAGGGAGGCAACTCCATAACAAAATGGCCACTTGGCCCTTTTAGAACGGTTTTACGAAGTATTAAGGCTGTAATTATAGCTACAATTATCCCGATAATATACATGGAGAAAACAACGAGACCCTGATACTTTGCGAAAAATGCGCCTGCAAAGAGAACATAAATTGGAAGTCTGGCTCCACAGGAGATAAATGGATTGATTAAAATTGTAGTTAACCGATCTTCACGGTTCTCAACGGTTCTGGTAGCCATAATACCGGGCACATTACAACCGAAACCCAAAATCAAAGGTATAAAAGAACGACCATGTAAGCCTATTTTGTGCATTACTCTGTCCATGACAAAAGCAGCTCTTGCCATGTAACCTGAATCTTCCAAAATAGAAACAACAATAAATAGCAAAAATATCGGAGGAATGAATACAAGAACAGCACCAAGACCCTCAATTACACCATCAGCCAGAAGGGAACCGAGCCAGTGGGGAGAAATATTTGATACTTGTGAACCAAGCCATCCAAAAAGGCTTTCTATCCACCCCATAAGTGGTTCTGACAAACTAAATACGAGCTGAAACATACCATATATAATCACTAAGAAAAGTGGTATACCTAACCAGCGATTCACAACTATTCTGTCAATTTTATCGGATAGTGTAGGCTGCTCGTATTCCGGCTTTTTCATTACATCATTAAGCAACCCATGAATAATACCATATCTGGCATTTGCAATAGCAGTTTCCGAATCTTCACCTAAAACCGTTTTTAGATGATCAATGCTCCTATCCTTTGCTTTTAGTATCTCTTCAGTATTCATGATTTATTTCTCCTAGCTTTTTCAGCACCTCATTATCTTCTTCAAGAAGTTTTATAGCCAGCCATCTCGGTGGATAACGTTTTGAAAGTTCTTTGTCACGAGAGATAAGATTTTCCAGTTCTTTTATGTGCTTTTCTATTTCTTTACCATACTGAAGGTTAATTTTTTTTCGGTTTTCTTTTCTCTTAAACTCCTTTACAATCTCTTCAAGTAACTTCTTTGTTCCATGATTGCGGGTTGCTACCATTGGAACAACCGTAGATCCTATTTCATCTGAAAGCTTCTCAATATCTATTTGATATTGCCTGGATTTAGCAATATCCAGCATATTTAAGGCAACTATCAATGGTGCATGCATTTCAAGAATCTGTAGAGTAAGATAAAGATTGCGCTCTAAATTTGAAGCGTCAACTATGTTTACGACTACGTCTGGTTTATCTTCAACAATAAAATTTCGTGCGATAATTTCATCAGGTGAGTATGCTGTCAGACTGTAAACACCTGGTAGATCGATCACCCTAATACTATAATCTTCGTAGCTGCATCTCCCTTCTTTTTTTTCAACGGTTACACCCGGCCAGTTACCAACATGCTGACGTGACCCTGTTAAATTGTTGAATAATGTGGTCTTACCTGAATTTGGATTACCGGCTAGTGCTACTACTATTTCTTCACCCATTTACTTCTTTCCCCCTTTCAATAAGCTTCCAAAAACTGTAGTGTCAAAGATTTTAGAGTCACCGCACATCTTTTTCTGAAGTTACCATTATTCTTTGTGCAATCCCTCGTCCTAACGCTACTCTTGAGCCTCTAAGTTCAATAACAACCGGTCCGGGCATCTGACTATTAATTACTCTTATGTTCACACCGGAGGTAAGTCCCATATCAGTTAATTTTTTATGAATACCCCAGCCCCCACGTAAACTGACAACTTTTAGCGTTTCACCCTTTTTTGCCATTGCCAGTGGTATGGTATGTTCGCTCATGATGATATCTCCACCTGAATACTTGATGCTTCATCTTTACGAAGTGAAAGGTAATACCCTTTAACTTTGATCTCTATTGGATCACCCAGTGGTGCTTTTCTTTGAACAGTTACCTCGCTTCCTGAAACGAGTCCCATATCAAGTAATCTTCGATGAACATTGCCTTTTCCGCTAATTTTGATTATTTTTCCTCTTTCACCGTTTTTAAGTTCACTAAGCTTCTTTACAGCCATGGATTTCCTCCTTAATTCTTTTTATTGGAAAATACACTTTTACAAACAATAAAAAAATAACAATATTTACGGACAATCTAACAACGTTTTATTAATGCTGATCGTTATTATTGTTTTTTCTTTTTCAAACCTCTGTTTAGAATGTTAGTCATGTCTAACATTAAAACAAAAAAATAAGACTTATTCTTTTCTATTGCATTTTTCCAAGAGTTTTTTATTACGTTTTCCATATTTAAAATAATAATCTAAACCTTTTAACCATTCTGCATTCCCACGTGGGCAATTAAGAACAAAGTCTAGAAATTTCGTTAGCTTTTCAAGACTGGTTTTACTAATTACATGCTCCATCCTGCAAGCGTCAGCATCAGCATGTTCCTGATCTACTTTTAGTATTTCAGTTAAAAAACGCCTTAATGTACGATGCCTTTTATAAACTTCATGACCAATTCTTTTTCCTTCTTCAGTGAGTGATACATCGCCGTACTTCTCGTGTTTAACAAGATTAGATTCATTTAATTTTTTAAGGGCAGAAGTAACGCTCGGTTTTTTAACACCTAAAATATTACTGATTTCGGTTACCTTTACCGGTTTTCCTTTACTTGTTAGAATAACTATCGCTTCAAGATAATCTTCCATACTTTGTGTTAATTTGTTAGAAAAGTACTGCATATTTTTGCTCCTTATAAATGTTAGTTTTGTCTAACATTATATCATTTATTACATAGTTTTTCAAATAAAGAGATTTACCAGCATCGTACTGAACTAAAAGAGAAAAACGTTAATTTGATAATAAAAGGGCCATAATTCTCGTTATCCTTATATTCTTAAAGTTTTATCTCGTATTCAAAAGATGCCTGGTAATGCCAAAGTCCAAAATATTTCGTGTTGTTTATCTTGTATTACAGCAAAAATAATACTTAATGCAAGAATAAAGGAAGAAAGAACAGATTTGTGGTTTAAAAACTCATTTCTTATAACTGATGGAGGAACTCTCACCTAACAGATTTTCTTCTATATTATAGGAAACTACAGAAGTTGTTAATGATTCTCCTATTCTGTTATCTGAAGCACTCGACGCGCTTAATGTAATATGAATAATTATTTTTTTATCTTCAGAACCGTTCAAGTTGAACGATAAATTATTGACTATTATATCTTGTGCATCAGTTAAATACTGAGAATCTGATAAGCTTTCGTTTGATCTTTTGGACCACTTAATGATCCCGTTCTCTAGCGATAATGTTATCCACTCATTACCTTCAGGAAGACTTGTTGTGGTTGCTTCTTTAGCCCATCTTAATTCTTCGGATATTATTTCTACTGCATTTCTCATATTTCTTTCAAGTAGTGCCCTTTTTTGGGAGTTTCCGTATACTTTCCAGCCAATGGAAAACAGCGAAAACCCGATTGCCAGTACCATACTTGATGATATCAGGACAATTAATATTTCTATCAACGATAATCCTTTTTTTCTCTTCATACTTAATCATTGCTCCTGAAAAACAAGGAGATTTCCTTTTCTTTTTCAATGCCAAATTCTGCTGTAAACAATTCTATACTTATTGGAGTGCTGCCTTCTGAAGTTTCAATGATTACTGTTTTCGTAGCGTCGCCACTTTTTAGTATATATGCGTCTTCGAGATTTTTTTGAACCCTTGAAAGTTCTTCAGTTAAATACTGGTTTTTGTTCGTTTGTTCGATGCTCTTCATAAGAAGAGGAATTATCGCAGTAACAATGACCGCAATAATGAAAAGACTAACTAAAACCTCTACAATAGTAAAACCATTTTTTTTAGTGTTTTTCGAGTAGTCTTCACACATAATCTTGCTCACCTGCTCCAGATCTCAATCTGTTCTTCAGTTTCTCCACCTCCGGAGCCAATCCAGTCCGGAGGAAAGATATCGGCTGTTTCCGTTTCATAAATAACCCTGGATCCCCCAGAAGCCAAAAACCGATCAGCAACTACTGCTCCATTAATTTGAGCTCCTCCAGAAACATTTACTGTTGAATTAGGCGCATAAATTGCCATTACATCAGCTGAAGAACCACCAGAAAAATTTACAGTTGAACCGCCACTAATAACAAGACCAAAAATTTTACCAGAGCCACCTAGATTTGTATCAGCCTGCAGTACATTGAGTAATCCTGTATATCTCATGTTTCCAGTTAAGTCCAGTTCATCTGTCCCTGCATAATATAGTTTAAGCGCATCCTCATTTCCTTCATAATTAAAAGTACTGCCTCCACTCATATCAAAGCTATTCGCAACGTAAACATCTAGATACCCTTCTTCTGCGAGATTCAAATGACCTTGCTGAAAATTTAAAGTGCCACAATTTATCGTTCCATTGCTAATTCCTTCAATATTCGCATTACCGCCTAGCGTAATTGATCCAGAAATTTCAAATTCCTGTCTTGAACTATTTTGAAAATCGAACAAACCACTTGAAAATGACGCAGAAGAAGCTTTTATAAGAGCAGCTGATGCAACTTTTATATTACCATTCCCAGAGGTAGAGAAACTTTCGTTTGAATCCATATAGAGATTTTCTAATTCAATAAGTCCGCTGTTCCCAAGCTGGGTGAATCCCTTTGTGTACAAATTACTTATTTTCACACTGCAGTTTCCTGAAGACGTGAACCCACCTTTAACAAACAAATTGTATTCTGAATTATTAAGCGCGGAAACACCGTTTCCGCTAACGGAGACATCATTATCGACATACATGTTTAATATTCCCGGTCCTTTAACTTCTATGCTTCCAGCTCCTCCAATATCTAGGGAATTAGCTCTAATAGAAAGGTTGTTTCCTTGAAGATCTATTATAAGTTTTCCACTTCCTGAAACATCTATATTATCATACATTACGCTTTCAGTAACAGTTACAGTTTTATTACCATTGACATTTAGATCTCCTAGATTGGTAAGATTGTCTGGAAAAGCTGGAAAATCCGGCATACTAATGGGAGCTGGCGGATCCGGAAAATCAGGCATGTTATATTGTCGTTCTTCTTCCAGATTCTCTATTTGGTGGTCATTTAACCATGTGTTTTGCCAGATACTTCCTCTTTCGATAACCGCTTCGGGATATTCAACAGGCCACCATGGTGTATCTGGATCTGGCGAAGGATTCACGTTTGTATCACCATCGACTCCAACGTAAATGGTGTCTGTTATTTCAACTCCCCCTCCGGGCAAGTATATTGTCCCTGGTTCATTAGAATTTGTCCCTGCTTTCCCCTGTATTTCAGCGCCTCCAGTCATCTCTAAACAACTATCTGTAAAAACAGCCATATCAAAAATTGGCAGTTCAAAAGGACTTCCTGGCAGTGTTAAAAAGAGAACAATGCTTCTCAATATATTATTTCTGTTTCCAAATGAAATTATTTTCGCTTCAGAATTTTCTGTGTTGGTTATTAAAGCAAAGGCAGTGTCACAGGAAGCCGTTTCAATGGTACTTCTTACATTGTTTTTTACAGTTTCTGTTGCAGTTTCCCAATGTTCACCTGAAGTAAATGAGCTAACCATTTCGAAAGTTGAAGTATCACTCGCAGAAAGACTGCCTTTAAATATTCCTCTGAGGTCTTTAGTAGAATCATTCTCCAATATGGATCTTGCCAGTTCTACACCAGAAAGAGCTTTGTAATGAGCCTCCAAACGAGCTTCAGTTTTATTAAGTTGCATTGTTTCGTTAAGAACTAATGTGATTGCACTTAATGATAGCATCGATAAAATCAATACTACAATTAATGTGAATAGAATTACATATCCACCCTTTCTTACTCCTAATTCCACGGAAATCTCCCTTTATCATTACAAACTTAAAAAAATCGAACGATTGTTTTTATTATTATTATACATGATAAAGTTAAGAGAACAATATAGACTAGTATTTATAAAAAATTGTTACTATTCCCAGTGCATAACAGACAACAAAGAATAATTGCTTTATTGGAGGATGGTTATTTTTTTGTTATCACAGGTGGTCAGTATATGATAGTCATTCACAAAAAGAACGACAGCGTAAAATTGGTGCTGTAAAAAGAGAAAAGCCCTGTATCCTATAATAGGACAACCCACATAAGGAGGGATACAGGGCATGAAACTAAAGAATATTATACAACAGTTTC
>JASMTM010000212.1:0-3285 GCA_041694295.1 Petrotogales bacterium | reverse complement strand
TTTGGACTGCTTCAATTGGGTTTATTCTATCGTCAATTATTTCCCCTTTTATTCTTTTAAAGGAATTTTCTTTCAGACGGGGAGTTAAACCTCTCCTAAAATTGATATCATCATGGCGAAGTCTAATAGGTATTTTATATGCCCTGTATAGTGCAATATAACCCCTCTGCCATGGCTCACCGTTAGGTCGAGTAAAATACCTCATTGGACCATCATCAATATCCCATAATGCAAATTCCCCACACTGTTTAAGTTCTTCAAACATCTGACGATTTGGTCTTATTTTATAGTACTCAACGGTCGCTATTGTTTTAGTATATTGATTTCTGGCAGTAACCACTTGTATTGAATTATTTCTTTGATATTGGCTTCCTGTATTACTCAGTAAGAATACATTACCATGATTTTGTAAATCATTTTTATATCTTCTATTAAAATAAGTACGGTCATCGGTGTATATTCCTTCACCAGGCCAAAGAAAAACATATGCACTTTCATGAGTTATGTCACGTCTTTTACATAAGATAAGTTGACGTCCCATCATTATTGCATGTATATTTATTACCTTGTCAATCTCCCCATCCATGACATCTTGTTCAAAATCCATAGTAATGTACCCCCAAATAATCATTATCACTTTTCATTATATACAGATTTCGAAAGAATGCTCGAAGTATGGTTGGGCTGCTTCCTGAAAAGTAATTTAGAAAAGAATGGACAGAAAACCATTCCATTCAAGAATCTTCTTTTGCTTCTTCATTCTCTGCTTCAAAAATGCAGGGAAGGGTATAAGCCGTGTCATTTTCAATTATATCTTTCACTTTGTCTTCTAAAGCCCATTTTCCATAATATGTGAAAAGAAGGTCATCATCCAAATCCACAATTTCATCTCGTTCATTAAGGATATTGCCATATTCATCTTCGTGGAATTCAGTGCCTATTTCCTCGAAGAACATCCCAATGGAATTCAGATACAGTACATGTCCATCTTTACAATATATTTTTGAAATGGCTTTTTCACCTTCACTTAGATATATAGTTTCAGCGCTCTTAATGTAGCTTTCATCTTCAGAACTCATTTCTATTTCTCCATTAATTTATACTTATATCAGCATCAAGAGAACGCAATTTTCTCTTTTTACTACATATTAATCAAGGATTTCTTTCTTTATTAATATTGACTTAACAGCAATAAATGGAGATTTTAAAGAATAAAAGTTAGACATTAAATGTCGATTTGATTTACATTTTCAACATCTAATCAGAAACTTGTCCTTATATAATTAATAGTAAAGAAAAAACTATCATTTTAAAATAAATAAAAATATTTATAATTAACATGTACACGTTATGAATTATTAGGTAAAATAAATCATATAGAGAAATTTAATATGAATCCAGAAGATATAGATTTGAGTTGTATAAAGATTGGTTCTTTAGTTTCTGTTGACGATAGAGTATATCCGCTAGAAGTTTGTTCGATTGACTCATTAGAAGGCAAAAGCTATTATTATCGTGATAGCTGGAATATCTATGAAAAGTGTACCTATCCTGAAGGAGCTAAAACTATAAAATTATAGTCTACAGCGGGAAGAGGACATGTGTATTGCATTTATAAGACACATGGTGATTCTATATATGCAAAAGATGAAAGAGGTAGAACAATTGTGACATCTGTGCAAGATGGATATGGACAAACATATTCGATACAAAAAATTAATGAAAACCCTTATGAATAATTTTATATCATCCACATCATCCTATAAATCAAAACTGTTCCACATGTTGTTTTATCAAATCCCTCTCTATATCAGGCGTAATCCGTGCATAGAACTGCGCTGTCGTCTGGGTACTACTATGATTTAACCTGAATGAAATAACTTCCAGAGGAACTCCTTGTGAAAGAAGGTATGTGGCTAATCCATGCCGGAAGAGATGTGGGTGGACCTTACGAATTCCGGCAATCTCTGAATAATCCTCAAGCATTTTGTTGACATATTGCCGGCTTATTGTTTTGTCATCTTTTCCATATCCACGAAAAAGTGGACCTTCTACCTTCCATGTTCTGATAAAGTTTGAAACAACCAAAGCAAAATCTGAATCAATACTTAAAGTGTGCCAATGCTTCCTCTTTTGTACATAGAATCTGATAGTCAGTTTATTGAAATCAATATCAGAAGTACGAATGGATAGGACATCACTTACCCTGCCACCGGTAACCCACAGCATCTGAAGAAGAAGCTTGTTCCGCTCTTTTATCTGCAAATTTCTGATTGACTTTCTTTTCAATTGATTGTATTTTTCTTCCACTGCCTGCAAAAGAACGTTGTATTCATCGATAGTCAGATAATCAACTTGTTCCTGGAGAACTAGGTCTTTAGTTTGGTAAGAAATTAAACCACTCATGCCAATCACTGTTTACCTTGTACAGATACGTAAATTCTTAATACAGTATTGTCAACAATACGTTATAAATATGAGTGAAATCGCTATTTTGCGACTTACTAATGTTTACATTTTATTTAATTATGTAAAGGGAAACAAGAGTCAACATAATATTAAAATTTAATAAAAATGGTTGAATAAAACATGTTCGTATCATTATTATTAGCATAAAATGACAAAATTAATATAGTAAAATTCATTTAGTACTTATTTATGCAGTTTGTTGTAAAAGGTAATTCGTGTGAGGAACTACTCTAATCATAGTACATCGATATTAAATTTGGTCGGAACTGGGGAGTTTATATTTGAGAAATAATGAAGATGCATTTACAGGTTTGGAAGCTGCAATTGTTCTGATTGCCTTTGTAGTAGTGGCAGCTGTTTTTAGTTATGTAATGTTGGGAGCAGGTTTCTATACTACGCAAAAGAGTCAAGAGGTTGTTCATAATAGCATTGAAAAAGCAAGTAGCGGTATGGTACTTGATGGTGATGTAATTGTTAGAGGCGGAGAAAATGGGAACGAAATTGATTATTGTTACTTTTATGTAACAAATACTGCTGGTGGAAATCCTGTTGATTTGAATAATACAATGATAACATATGTTGACGGGATTAATTTCTTTTCACAGGAATTTGAATTATCTGATGACCCAAACTTTTACGCTGAAGTTTGGAGTTACCATCCGATTATTGCAAATGAAAACAACCTTTTAGAAAAAAATGAAAAATTCAAAATAAGAATGAATATGACATATTTAGATGTTGGACCAAACGATGAATTCAAAATTGAAATGAAGCCACCAACAGGAACCCCACTCTCAATAGAAAGAACAGCACCTC
>JASMTM010000211.1:0-4577 GCA_041694295.1 Petrotogales bacterium | reverse complement strand
AGGCAATATTAGCAATCATTATAATGGAGTGACAAAAAAGGCGAATTTCGTCGGACCTCTGTGAAAGTATTCACAATCACCATAAAATTAACTAAAAACAAGTACTATGAAGGTCTATAGTAAAAGTAGCAAAAAGGGAGGTCCGACGAAGGTCTGTGACGAATAGATTAAGCTCTGAAAATGTTAATATAAGGGAAGTGAAGTGCGATTTATATAAAACGATAGAATTCATCCGAAATACCAGTTTTACAAAGTAATCGTTCTGTAACCGAGGTCCGACGATACGGAAACCGTACTAAATTTGAAAGTGGTTAATATAACAGAATTATAGAAGGTAGCAAAAAAATTGAACATTTGGATTTTTTATAAATAAGAAGTGAGTAATATTGCAATGAAGTTACAGCATTTTTTGAAGTATTAATTGCGAGAGGGCACTAATTTATGGGTATTTAAAGAATCAAAGGAAGATTTTTATACATAAGGAACAAAGCCGGTCAGAGTAATCTATAGAACTTTTTTACTCTAGACCAGCTATATTTTTATATTTAGTCAACAGGTTTGAATAAACCGTATCCATAAGAAGTTTTTGATCCTATTCCAAAATTAGATGCACATTCCAAGAAAGCTTTCTTGATTTCATTTCTTGTGTTTTCATCAATATCCTGTTCAGCAAGTAAACTAAAAACAAAGGTTCCACTTTCTACAACTAAATATTGAACAGGTACTGGATTATACCAGTCATTAGGAGCTTTGTTCCCAGTATAATATGGTTGAAAATGGTTATTCACTATATCAATTCCTATTGTGTAACTGGTGGGAAATGCATCTAGAAAAAGTAGATTCCCTTTGATGTGATTATTATCTGTACCAGTCCCAAAAAGATCCTTGAAATTCTTTCTGATGATATTGTCTTTTTCAATTTCTTCCTGAACAAAATGAGAGAAAACACCTTTCAAAGCGGACGAAGGTATTATAGGTATTCCGTAGTTCCTTGAAAATGTAAATCCTACTTCTGAAAATGAGGGATTTCCAGAACCAATTAGCATTCTGTGTAGAAGTTTCATTTCCTTATGAATGATGACATTTTTTCTAAGTTGTTTTATAAGCCTATCTCTTCTTATTCTTATACTTTTTATTAGGCTCGAATCCTTTTGAATAAATTTATTATGGTGTTCGGTAAAAAGTTCAGTAAAAATTTTTGATATATACGCTGATTTTTTCTCTTCTGATAATTCAATTTTTTTTAATAATTCAACATATTTTAATAGTCCAAGATATCCAATATATTTGTTAAATGCTAAAGAGGGGTTTTTGCAATCGTTCAAGTTAATTGATGCTATACTAACCATTATCATCATCCTCAATAAATATATCTGCATATCTTCTTAACCAGGAAATTGCATCTAAAACTAGTTCTTGAGCTCTTAAATATACATCATTATTTAGTTCTGGAAAATCATTAATATTTGGGATATCTAGGCGATCTTGTAGTAATTCTGCAATTTGATTTCTAATACTTTCAGCTGCTGGCTTATTAGAGTCTTTAACTAAATAAAAAGCTAAGGTTCCATACAAACCATTTTGGGTTACCATACTTCCAAGTCCTTTTATTTCGCTTTTATAGCTTTTTCTAATATTTTTGTTTATAGCAATACTTTTAACTTTTTCTTTTGCCCATTGATTTAGTTTCATTAAATCACCTTCTTGATAAAGACTATTCCTTTACCAGTTGATTCTTTTCCGCCTATCGTAATAATTTTTCCATTAAGCTCATCTAAATCTCCATTAAGTTCGTTTTTATCAGAACGACAGACGAAGTACATTACAGTGTCCTGAGGTAGATATTCTTCATACCATAATGCTCCTTGTTTAACAACACCATTTTCTCCTATTCTAATTCTGGGAACTATTTCAGTCATAGTTTTAACAATGTTTTTAAACATCTCATCACTTACTATCACTAAATCCTTCGCTATTTTAGCTTTCATGTAGTCGTCTGGTGATGAATTTGAGAGCTTCTCAGCAATATTTTTTACATTTTCATTAGCTTCTTCAGTGAATTCCATTTCTTCTAGTTGGATTTTTTCATTATTTTTTTCACATACATATGCTTCTTCATTATTTGGTTCGGGTATATCAAATTCAATATCCGTTAATCTCTGAAATCTTCTTAAGACAAGTGGACATGTTACCCAAACAAACACTTTTTGTGGACTCCTGACGGGAAAAAGAAGTATTTTAGCTTCAGAGAAGTTTACTTTTCCTGGTAATGATTCTTCTTTAGTATCGGGTGTACTTCCAAATATTTCTTCATCTTTTGAAGAGAGTAAATCTGAGCTACGTAAAGCACCCTTAACTCCTTGAATTACGGGAAAACCCGTCGTTCGTTCCCTCTGGATTGGCAAATCAACAATACCCACATCAGTACCTGTACCAGCATGAATTTGAGATTCAGCATAAATAAAAAATGCCTTTTTATTCATCAATATCCCCTCCTACAAAATTCCAGTTCATAGTGAAAAATCTTCCATATCCGAAATCATTGCGCTTATAAGATATTCCTTCTTCTAAATCCTTTAATTTTGGAGCGCTATTCAAGAAATAAACAGAACCTGCTGGGACTGCGTGTATTATTGGTTTTGGTTGTTTTTTCTCTAAGTCCCATCCGCTTAAACACTTTTTCTTTCCTGTTATTGCTGAAATAATCTCTGATCCACCAATTTCTTTATTAAGCGGCATGAAACCGCCATCAAAAATAGTATCGGTGAGTAAACATAAAGCCGTCTTACCTTGAGAAGTATTATCAAAAAGTGTGGTTTCTACATTTGATATTCTAAGCTTCGCTATTTTGCTTTTCATACCTAACCTAACTTCATCAAGACCTTCTAACAGATCTTTAGTTGTTTCATCGATGAAGAAAAAGAATCCAGCATTTTGTTTAAAACGATATGTTTTTATTGAATAAAGCATTCCTTCTTGTGTCTTTTTAACATTTTTCTCTAATGCGATGCCTACTTTTGTTTCGGTTTCAGCCAGTTCATTGATCTTGATTAGATTGGGGTTTTCAACCTTGCCGTTTTTGAATTCTTCTAGTTCTTTTAGTTCAATTAATTCGGATTCTAAAGGTTCAGCTTCTTTTTTGGAAAGAGGTATCCATGGAACATTTAGATTTATTTTTTGATTTCCTAAAGTAAATTCGCTCTTGTAAGTTGTATGTGGATTAATTAATCCGTATTTTGTTTTTTCGTCTTCATCATTTTTAATTTTGTACAGGTTTTTTGGAACGGGAAAATAATGTTTATTATCTTTAAAAAAGAAGGGACCAATGAGTTTAAATCTTCCAGATGATTCAGAATCACCAATTGTTCTTTTTATATCAACTGGTATCCCCTCGGTTAAATTTACATTATTCTTTTTTAGATAAGCTGTTCTTATTGATCCAAGAAAGGTTTCTAATCTTGGGTTTACTATCTTCCCTGTACTTCCTAGTTGAAAACCTGTATTTTCTCTAAAAGTCACCCATTCTTCCGGTTTAAAATAAACAACATTATGCTTCACGTTCATCACCTCTCCAGAGGAATTGCTGAGTTAAAATCAAGTCTGTTGGAAGATCAGATATAAGATCTCCAGCTTTTGCTTTAGTTTTTGAGTAAAGCTTAGAATTTAGTATTACTGAATAGAAATCCCTGAATTTCTCTTCTGTGCGTTTTTTCAAATCTTTATTGTTTATTGATTTTTTAACTACATAAGGAATATATCGCTCAATGTACTCTCTCTTTTCAAGTAAAGGCATTTCTTGATTCACAACTTCGGTTTTCAATTTTCTTATCATCCTGGAGCTTATGTCATTATTAGTTATGAATTCCATGATTTTGTCAAGTTCTAAAATAACATCAAATTCATTTTCATAATTCCATTTAGAGCCTATACTTGTAATTTGGCCTGAACGTCTAACAAGAGAGATTACAAAACTGTCCCTTTCTAAATCATCTTTTGCTCTTTTTTCAGAATTTCTGGCAATTTCTAGTGAAGCTCTTAAGGGGAATTTTTTGTTGATTACAGCTATTCCTGCACTCATTGTGGCTTTTTTCCCCATCATTGTTGCGTAAGGTTTTCCATTTATATATAGAATCTCATCATTAAACTTGTATTCTGTTCCGCTATTTTTTATCGAAACATTCCCTATTCCTGAGTACATTTTTCTTATCTTATTAGCACATTGTAGAACAATTGTTGCCGGAAGGAATGCTAGAACATCATCACCGCCTGAATAAACTAATTCTCCACCAAATTCTTTAATTGCATTCTCTACAAGTGTAGAGAATATGTTTAATGTTCTAGATACTGTTCTGTGATATGAAGGTTGAATTGTACTTCGGTTATAAAGGAATTCTTTTAGTTCTTTGGGAAAGTTTTCATCTTTATCAATTAATTCTTTGATAATGGAATTATTTTCACTGTCCTCAATAATGTCTGCTATTTTAGGAGCCTTTAAACCACTAACCCATTCCCCCATTTTGTCTCCATCCATTACTAAAATCGCATAATAGGAATTGTTAAATTTCTTTATTTGTTTG
>JASMTM010000210.1:0-2992 GCA_041694295.1 Petrotogales bacterium | reverse complement strand
CTCTACAAGTGTAGAGAATATGTTTAATGTTCTAGATACTGTTCTATGATATGATGGTTGAATTGTACTTCGGTTATAAAGGAATTCTTTTAGTTCTTTGGGGAAGCTTTCATCTTTATTAATTAATTTTTTGATAATGGAATTATTTCCACTATCCTCAATAATATCTTCTATTTTAGGAGCTTTTAAACCACTAATCCATTGCCCCATTTTGTCTCCATCCATTACTAAAATCGCATAATAGGAATTGTTAAATTTCTTTATTTGTTTGTCAAACTGATTCATGATTTTTTCTAATGAATTCTTATTTTTTTCAGCAAAATCATCTACTGATGGGAAATACTCGCTATTCTTTTCAGCAAAACTTCTTTTTACTGCGTTTACTGTGTTAAGTCGATCTGTTTTTTCATCACCTTCATTATCGACTTCAGTAAATTCGTAAATGGCTTTCATATCTGAGCTCCAATCGTCACCGTCAACGATTTTCCCATTGCTAGAAGAACTGTCTTCAAAATAATCAAATGTTCTTAATGACTTGGTTGCATCTGTTTTGCTTCTAAGCAATCTGAATACATCTTTGTAAAAAGAACCCTTGTTTGGTTCGAAAGCATGAAATTCTTTATATAGTCTGATTAAGTTTTCTAATTCCTTATCAATATCACTATCTTTGTAAAATGCTTTTACTACTCTGACAAGTTTATCAGGGTTCAAAATTCTTTGTGAAGCTGTATAAATCTTAGGGAATGTGTTTAGTTGTTTTTCTAAATAAGTATTATCTATTGCTTCTTTTCCTTTTAAATTTGTGTCATACATTTTATGCCAAGTCTTCCTGACATTTTCGGATGCTTCGTGAAGAATATCTTTTGCTTCATCAGATGGCACGACAGCGACCAATCTATTTGGTAAAGATGCGACTTTTTTGGAAGGATCAGGTAGTTTGCCAATGTCTATAAGAGAAACACCAATTTTATCGAGAGTATCTTTAACGAAAGCTGTATTTCTTACCGATGGAAAGATTACTGAATCAAAACCATAGTTTTTTCCGATGTATTCTATAGCTGCATAAGTGAGCTTTGATAATATATAACTTCCAGCCCAAAGATCTTTTGTTTTTCTTGCAGCAGATATGAAGGTTTGAACAGGTCCTATCGATAGTGAAATTAATGAACCATCAAAACTATCTTTTTTAACACATCCTGCAAGAGCGGAGGTTGATTCTAAATGATCAATTATTGAATGATTAGCGAATCTGGTATCTGCTGGAAGAAATGAAGAACATTCTGCAAGATCAGGAAGATGCCACCACAACGCATGAAATAGTTTTTCTTTGTCATTATTGATATTTTTAATTTCACTGATTTTCTTTCTTAATTCATTAAATACTGTAGAAGATTCAGGAAAATCTATTTTTAAGTCAGATGCAGACATTGGATGTTTGACACATGATAGATCATCCAGATTGAGTTTTAGTCTTTTTTTACTACGTTCAAAAGGAAGTGGCATTCGATCCATAGAACTGGAAAGTATATCTTCATCCCCTCGTGAATATTCAAGATTAAGTATTTCTAATAGTTCTTTGGCAATTCTCTCATGACCTTTAATGTCATATGCTTTAACGATTGGATCATGAAATAATGCTTTTATTTTATTTTCCCAATTAACCATTTTAGTATCCCTCCGTACTATATCTATTCCATAAATCGTCAAAATTCTCATATCCAAGAACTTCAAAGTTTTTATTATTACTTGTTTTTACGCTGACAACAGGAGAACCATTTCTTCGTTTTTCTGAGATTAAACTAGCCATAAGTAGGATCCGAGCGAAATATTTTCCAGCTTCATCTTTTTGTATAGTGATGTTTAAAGGTGAAGCTTTTCTCCCAGGATCACCATCTACCAAATTATTGACCTTTGCTGATCCACTTCCTGTTTCTCTTTGGGTCTTCCCAATTCTTTGGTAATTTATTGGTAGTCCCATGATAGATGTCTTTATTTCAAGATTATTAGGGAGAGTTCCTTTTCTGAAAATCACATCTCTGAAATTATCCATAATATCTTTACTAGAATTTCTACCTCTTAAATCGAGTTTTTTTCCAGCCCATCCTGTTATTGGTTCTCCATTTCTATTTCGTAGAGATGTAGTTTCTTTAATTATTTCTCTCCAATTTCTTCTCCCTTTGAAAATTTCTTTATCTTTTGCATGTACTAGATTCGGAAAATCATCAGGCTTCAAATCTGCAAAAAGCAAAGGGATATTCTCATTTAAATTAAACAGATTGGTTTTACTACTAGAATGAAGTTCATTAATTACATCTATTAACCTTTCAGCTGTTTGTTTAGGAAAATCAGCAAATGTTCTTGCTGCTTTAACATTAATGATTTTTTTTACACTAAACGAACCATAACCATCGTGTGTTTTCGCTCCAAGCCCTCCATAATAAGCAACAAGGCCAAAAAGTGAAGCTATAAATTCACTGAGTGATTTTGGTGCTTTTGATGAAAATCGAAATTTGACTAATAACTTACTGTCTGGTTTTAAGTAACTATAATAAGGATCGCCTCTTCTGAAAGGATAAAGTCCAAAAAGCGAATTTCTAAACAAATATTTATTAGTAGATATTAATTCTTCAACACTTTTTGTGTTCTTTTCATTCCAGAGAACATTAATAGAAAACGGTGACCTTTTTTCTGTTGAACCAAAAATTGCTTCTTCAAGCTTTTTAAGCCCAATTAGACTTTCTTTTTTTTCTTTGTAGTAGTTAATATCAATAACTGTAGGAGCTAAAGCTCTAAACCAGAATCTTAATACACCTTTTATGCTTTGAGGTCTAAGTTCAAAAAGATATCTGTTCCCGTATAGAATCATACTTCTTGAGAACAAAGGGGTTACTGTCCTACATTTAAAAGTAATGCTTTCCATAATTACACCTCTCAATCAAATATGATTATTTTTCTCGTTGTGTAAAGGCCTGTTATAAATATTTTTTAACTT
>JASMTM010000209.1:0-4284 GCA_041694295.1 Petrotogales bacterium | reverse complement strand
TTCCATTGATATTGTTTTCTTTACTGAATTTTAAATTGTGGAAAGTATTTAATCTTATGAATACCCGAGCCAACTGGGTTTTTGTTGCTGGATATTTGATAGTATTTACAATTAACCGTCCAGAAGGCTCCATTCTTTGGATGCTACTTGCAACACTTATATATCCAGCGCTTGCAGAAGAATTTTTCCACAAAGCTGTTGTTTTGAGATCAGTTAATAATATTGCAAAAAAAGTTGGAACCGCGGTAGTTGTCAGTGCATTGATTTTCGCTTTAATGCATTTCCCTGAAAGATACCTTATTAGCTTCGATGGGAACATATTGCAAACATTTTCAGAGATAATGACAGTAGGATTGTTCGGAGTTTTTACAGGATATGGTTTTGTAAAAACAGGTACTATAATTCCGTGGGTTATAATTCACGCTCTTTCTAACATAATTAGCATTGCCTAATATCCCACATTGTAACCAGATTAATGGTGTTTTTGTATTAACAACAACTTTGTCAGATGAAATTCTAAAAAGAGCCAATAGAGCAAAAAAAGAAAGAGAAAATCAGAATATTGCCACTACCATTCTCTTAGATGCTTAATTCATGAGGTTTAGAAACGTTTTTTGGTGAAGCCATCTTCATTGCAGATAATATTTTGTCGTTAAGTGAATCTCCTTGTATCTTTAAGTAAAGTTGTTCACCTTTTCCTTTTTGTTGACAAAGTCGAGGGTACTAATAAATCATAATAAACAGCTGTATAAAATTATAAAAATCTCCTGTCATTGATAATGATATATATGTTAATTTGTAAAGTTTACATAAAAGGAGTAGTCAGTAAATATAGGAAGTTGAAAATTTCTAAGCAGTTATTGTATTATTTCTTAATTCTTTTAACAAATGATGTGATTTTCTTTTTTAAAGGAGAACCTAAAATATGCATTTCTTGAAGTTCTTTAAAACCTTCTTTTGTAAGGATGAGCTTGCCACCTACTTCATGTATCAGATTCTCTTTTTCCAGGCCAGTAAGAGATTTCTCGATCATTTTATCTTTATTACCTATTTCATCTAATCTAAGAGCCTTCAAGCTTTCTACTTCCTGAAAGTCAAGGGCTGAATAAGCTTCTGCTTTCATTTGATCTTTTGTGGTTATTTCCCCTTTGGCTATTTGATATAAGAGCCATCGCTTTAACAAACCCATTTCGTCTTCTTATTGGAAAAGTCTGGTAGGGTTTAGCTTCGGTGGAATGCTTGCAATTTTTCCTGTAGTGACAGCGGATTTCTTTGGATTAAAGAATTTGTGATTGAATTACGGATTGATGATTACTGTATGGGGCATTGGAGGAATTCTTAGTCCACTTTGGGGGGGACTCACAAGGGATGTTACAGGTGGTTATGAAATAAGTTATCTAATTTCTGCAATTCTTGGTGTTGCCGGTGCATTGATCAGTTTGTTTTTAAGACATCCCGAAATTAAGAAAGCAGAAATTAAAAAATCTTAAGTAGCTCTTTTTGTTTATTGAAAAGCCATATATTTAAAATGAAATAAGAAACATGAATGAATTAAAATGATTATTTCGATTTTTCTTTCTTTTTTGGACGACCTCTGGGTTTTCTGTCAAGCTTTATTCCAAGTTCCTTTTCCATTTTCTTTTTGAATTTCACTCCAAAGAGTGGAGTGCCTTTTTTGGTGGCACTTCGCAGTTTGGATACAAATTCTTTTTTATCCGGAAAACCCAGATATTCTTTCCAGTTTTCCGGGTCCCAGTTGATACCAAGGTCTCTTAAATTGAATAATTTGATTCGTGTAAAATTATTCACACTTTTTTTAGCATGATTTTCTGGTACATGATCATACGCGCTATTCCAAAAATACTTCCAGGGAATTTTTACTATTCCAGCTCTGGAAGGGTTTCTTTCAACATATCTTACTGCTTCAATGGTGTGTTTTTCGTCAAGAGGACATGAATAGAATCTTCCCTGCCATAAATGACCTCTTTGGTTATTCTTTTTGTTGAAGTACTGGGAGTACCTCATATGAGCGTTCTTAAACGTCATTGCAAGAGAATCATCGTTTTCTGGTACAGCAATAAAATGAACGTGATTATCCATTATGCAATAAGCATAAATCTTGAGTTTATACCTTTCTGAAAACTCATTTACAAATTCACAATATTTGCTTCTATCTTCCTCATCTCTGAAAACCTTTAGCTGGAAGTTACTTCTTTGCACAACATGATGCGCCAAGCCCTCAAACACTATCCTCGCTGCCCTCGCCATAAAAATTGCTCCATTAAAGAAATAGAATAATAATAATTTTATCATAAAATAGGGTCTGTCCCCAAACAAAAATTGGTACTTTCCCGAATGTTTTTCATAGTTAGAAATACCGAGACATAATAGCTTTGCATTGTCAACTTATCAATAAAGTCTCTATACTGTTACTGCATTAACTCTTAGTATAAATTCGTACAGATATTTTCATAATTCAAGTCTTTTCCTTTTAACACCATAATTTTATTTGTTATTCACTTTTACTTAAAATAGTCATTTACTAAATAATTAATTGTTATGTACAAAAAAACCCTCCAAACGGAGGGTTTTGATTTTAAGTTGTTACCAATTACCAACCTGGATTCGCTAGTCCAGGAGTTCCATAATTTTTAGCTGGATTACCATTATAAGTAGTTTCGAAATACATATACTGTTCTTCTGCAGGAGTTACGTCCCAATTAGTATCGAAGTCTTCAATTATTTCAGGATCAGCAGTATTTTGTTTGAGATATACTGATTGGCCATAACTGCTAATATCTTTAAAGGAAACTTTGCAAAGTATTTTTCCTTCAGCAGGATCTTTTGGATTTTCTTTATCAACATGGAGAATAACTTCCTCGCCACCATTACTTAATGCAATTTTTCCAGACCATGATAAATCGATATTTTGTGATGCGTCAATTGTTTCACCAACAACAACAAATTCTCCAGTTCCAAGCTCAAAATCATTTGGAAATTGGTAAGAACCTTCACCATCAGTTAATATTACTGCTCCAAGGGGTATATCTGTGTTAGTTGCATTATATATTTCGACGAATTCATAGGGGTAAGGTTCTTCATCACCTGAAGGCTTATACTGTATCTCTGTTATTGCCAGTGTATTTTCTTGTGGCTTTTCTGGAAGAATAGGTATTTCTATTTCAGTTACATTATTTTCATCCCAGACAAAGAGTTTATATCCATAACTGTATCCAGTTACTCCCATAACTGTATAAGTTCCTCCAACTGTCATTGAAGGCATTTCAGAATAACTTACAGCCTCTACAACTTTTGTTCCATTTTGGAAATCATAATGACCATAAGTATTCTGTCCGTTATATTTGCCAGTAATTTGAACCAATTTACCAAAAACATCGATGCTGAGTTCTGAATCAACAGGTAGTGTATAAGGATCCGGTAAAGTGGAAGTTCCAATTTTTTTGATATTACCTTTTTCCACAGTAATGTCAATTTCATATTCATCACCATAATATAACAGTGGACAGCCAGTTACCTCAACTTCATCTCCAGCTTCATAATCACTGAGATCTGGGTTACCATCTGAGTAAACTTTAATTCCATTATTCCCAGAATCCACAATGTAAGCATAATTACTGTAAGTATAGGTTACTATACCTTCCGTTCTTACTAGTTTTTCACTTGTTGTGGTCGCATTATTATCGTCAATCCAGGCTTTTATTTCTGGTATAGTAAGTTTTTCAATTTCAGGTTGCGATGGACCGAACCATCCCGGGCAGCCCGCAAGTACCAGTAATAGTGCTGCTACTGAGAATACCAATAACAACTTTTTCACAAAGAACACCTCCTAATTTATTATTTTAAGCTCGAAGGGAGCTCTCAAAAGTATTTTTGGTTTATCATTCTCTTCCCAGATTTCTCCAAAGACTCTAATTTTTTTTCCATCATAATTTTCAAAATTTGCGTTGTCTGTAAAAAAAAGTTCTTTTTCTTCTTCTCTTATTTCAACCAATGCATCGTTACTTTGAAAACTATTCTTATTGCTTCGATCAACTTCAAATTCAATCCATATTACTTTACCTAAAAAGTCTGTAAGGTTGCTTTTAACAATCGAAGCATCTAATGATTCTGTATCGTATTTTGTGAAAAAACCTTTTCTGTCTTCATAAGCATTATAATAAGCTTCTTTGAAATCTTCAGAATGATGAGCCGTATCTTTATAAGTTAATGGTCTTGCCAAGCCATTTTCAATGATCTCTTCATTTATAAACACACCATTTCTTG
>JASMTM010000208.1:0-3238 GCA_041694295.1 Petrotogales bacterium | reverse complement strand
AAACAAGGTGATATTATTAATATTAAAGCCTACCCATTCTTCTTAGATAGAAAGAAACGTAAATTCACAAAATTGAATGGTTCCTCACTTATACCTCTCTCAATAGGTTCCTTTGCTGTGTGGTAATTTCATATGCAAATTTGCGTTCGAGAGAATTGGTTATTCTGGTTACAGTTTATATCAATAACTCATACAAAAACTTACCTGCCTTTTCCAGAATCTGTTATTTCTACTAATCTCTCAAGATATGGTTCGAAGTAAGTTTGAGATTTCAAGTAATCGTTATCATACTTGACAATATAAGATTTAATCAAATACAAAGGAACACTCAATGGAACCTTACCATTCCTATAGCTTTCTAAAGCATCAAGGAAGAACGCTTTTTCTTCTGTTTTAAGAACATCTTTAAAGTATCCCAGAGCGTGCATAAGAACATTGATATTTGAGGTATATCGTGGAGTGCGATTGACCGCCTGCAGAAATACTTCAATATATTTTTGAACCAGTTCTTCCACAGGAATATCGTCATTATTGGCAACAAGTTTCCCAAGTTTTCTCATGAGATTTTGATTATACGCCATTAATAAAAGTTTGTTCCTGCTCTGGAAGTTAACCAACTTTTTAATTGTGCTGTCTAATTTAAGTTCTCTTATTTCTGGCATTAAGAACAGTCTTGTCAAGAAGTGTTCTCTAATATTGAAATTTCTAAGTCTTCCTTCATTTTCAATAGGATGTTGAGGAAACCGCTTTAAGATAGCTCCTCCAAAGAAACCAGGACCTTTGGTATTCGATGCTACTTTCTCTGATCCAGGATAATATTTAACACTTTTGAATCCACAGGATGGAGATCCTTCCTTTAGGATAAACCCATCAACATCTTCTATATCATATAGAAAATTGTTCGCATATTTATTAATTTCTTCAGTATAATTCTTTCCTGTATTTGTTTGAACAAAACTAAGTGAACCGTTTTTCCTTACAACTCTTAACGAGTCCCTCGGAGTACCCAGTCCAATATCCACTTCAGGACAAGGGGTTATATATTCAACATAATTTTTGAGTTTATCAACAAACCTACTGGAAATAATCTGTCCATCATATCTACAGGACTCAAAACCGAGACACCTGCTAATAACCACCTTTGGTTTCTTGAATTCCCTCATGTATGTCTCCTTATTTGCAGATCTATTATTGCTCCATAATTGTTAGATTATTAATTATGATTTTAATATTCTTATAAAAAATTTATTGCGAAAATAATTATAGTATTTAATGGTAATTTTTGAACTATGATAAAATTTATGTTGTGATTCTTAATATATTTTTTCTGGAGGGATAATCGTGAAAAAGCTGTTTCTTTCTTTATTAGTAGTTTCTATCGTTTTAATCGGATTTGCAAAAGCTGATTTAAGTACACTGACATTTTACACTATGGATCTAGAAACTGGAAAAAGTGAGATATTTCCTATTGTTTATCTTACTGTTGAACCAATAGAAAACATTGGATTGAGAATAGAAGATTATCTTACTCTTGACCATGATACAGTTTCATTAGGATCAATGTCGCTGGCTATTCCAAGACTCTATTATCTGTATTACTACGGTGACCAATTTGAAGCATTAGCAGGCAATTTTAGATCTAAGCATTACAATTCGAGAAAGATTAATATGTTAAGAGTGGGTGGATTTTATGACTACAATTTGGGTATTGAAGCATCGTATAATTTCAATGACTTCAAGATATTAGGTAGATATAATTACAACACCTATGAAGAGCGAAATGAATTTGGAGGGATGTTTTCTTACAATCCAGAAAAACTCAACAGTTCGATCTATTTTTCAAAGAAAGGTGCCAATTATGACCTCTCGCTGGATGGAAGCTATAAATTTGAATTGAGTACTGCCAAATTTGATGTATTTGGTTCGGTAGCATTTTATGGTGAATCTCTGTTTTCATCTCCAGGAACATATTTCACTAATCCAACTTTTCTTGTAGGAACTTTGTTCGAGTGGAATAAGCTTTCTAGTGGTTTCCAATATGCCAAGCAGGGTTCATGGAACATAGATTTTGACTTTGGAGATCCAAATAAAGGATCTCAGTGGGTACTAAATACTTATCTAAACTACAATCTTACCTCTGATCTTGCTATAGGAGCTTTCTTTGATTGGAATTCAATAAGAAATAACTACGGAACAAAAATTACTTACGGTGATTTAGAGTTGATACTTTCAAATGGAGATTGTGATGGTGGACTATCAGGGGCTCAAAGAATCGAACTTAACTACTCCAATTATTTCACAATAGATTTTGAAAATGCATTTGCAGGTTTACTAAAGAAAGAACCTATCGTTAAAGAAGAGAGCTATCCAAGTATAGCTGAAATTAAAAACAACTCAAATTTGGGTGATGATGTAACAGTTAAAGGTATAATTGCCACTGACACTGGAAGATTAGACGAAGATGTTACTTATATTGTCGATAAAACAGGTGGTTACATGGTATGGGGTTATATGACTGAAGGATTGAAAAGAGGAGATGAAGTAATAATAAATGGTTACCTAAAAGAATATTATGGAACCACTGAAATAGTTGTAAACAATGTAGAAGTAATTTCCTCAAATAATGAAGTACCAATAATAAATGTTACAGCTCTTGAAGTTTTTAGCGGTAAATATGAATCTGCAATGGTAAGAATAAAAGGAGAAGTGTCCTCTGTTGAAAAATACTCTTTCATGCTGAGAAACGAAGGAAATCAGATTAAGATTTATCTCAAAAAAGGAACAAATATATCTCTAGACAAACTTTCTTATGGAGATGAAGTAACTGTTTTAGGCATTGTTGCACAATATCAGGGAGAATGGGAAATATTGCCTCGTTCACAGGATGATATCATTTTGGATGATAACTAATAAAAATGAGTAAAATTTTCTCAAAGAAATCCCTCTTTTCAGTACTAATATTATTAGTAGTAATTCTCCCAGGGTGTACATCAACACGAAGTGTATTTGTTAATGTTATCTCTGTGATTGATGGTGACACAATAAGGGTTATGTACGACGCTGGTGATGACGGAGTTCTTGATAAGGTATCTGTACGATACATAGGAATAGACACACCTGAAATTCATCCAGGTTCGAAACCTGTTGGTGAGTACGGTGAAGAAGCATATGAATTCAACCGAACACTTATTGAAACTTCAGATTATGAAGTAAGACTGGAAGTTTACGGAACTGATTA
>JASMTM010000207.1:0-2842 GCA_041694295.1 Petrotogales bacterium | reverse complement strand
GCAATGAAACCGTCAGCAGCTCCCCAACCATAACTTGAACCAAAAGCCTGCAGCTCTTCATTACCAAGCTTTTCAACCATGGCAACCCATTCTGTAAGATCCTCAATTATGCCTGGACTATTAACCTTTATGTTGCCTTCGTCATCAATAAAACTATGGCCATTTCCCCACACATACATCCAGAAATAAGACTGTCCATAAATGGGATTGAAGCCAATCACATCGTAATGACCTTTTTCATCAACGGTGGTAATCTCATCAGCATATTCCCATAACTGTGTCCATGTCTCAGGCGGTTCGTCTGGATTAATTCCGGCCTCTTCAAACAACCCTTTGTTGTAAAACAAAAGCCTAACATCGGTTTCTAATGGGAACGCGTATACTCCTCCTTCGTAACTACACATCTCCAGAGGTCCATCAAAGAAGATTTCTTCTGGCGACATACCATAGGCTTCAAGATACGGTTTTAGATTTAGCAATATACCTTGAGATGCTCTCATTCCAACATTTCCCATATCATGCAGGAACACATCGGGTTCACTTCCAGAAGCCATCGCTACTCTGATTTTATCCCAGTAATCCCAGAATGATATTCCCAGATCTTCTACAACGATAGTGCCTTCAAATTTTTCATTAAATTCAGCAATAATTTCTTCCATAACTTCCTTAGAAGGCCCGCTTTGATACATATGCCAGAAACGAATTTTTACTGGAGCAGCAAACATTAAAGCTGCCAATGCAACAAAAAGCACGATCATCAAGATCTTTCGTTTCACAAAAAATCCCTCCCAACTTAGGGTCAAATAAGACCCTTTTTTAAAACACTAATATTCAATCATTTTTTTTGCTCTTATCATAATTCAATAAGAAGTGAAGAGATACGGTTATGCATGATAAATAAGAATTATTAGCAAAAAATACAAACGTTTGCAAAAAATGAACGATATTTTTTCTATTTGCTTATATTAAAGGTTTTTTTAATATTACAACCGTTTCAAAAAGAAATAATTTTCTAGAAATTAAGATTATCAATGTATTCTTTCTGAAAATTCTTCATCGAAGAAAGGAAAAAATGCACAGAATTTCTTTTAATGTCATGAATCGCACGAAGATAGTTCCTATCAAACATCAATTTGATAGCACCCTCTAAAGAAGTATTGCCAGCGGGTATTAGTTTATTCTCAGTTTGTTCAGGAATCATCCCTGTTGTAAAAACATCTTCAGAGTTTAGATTCGCACCGAACCCCCCAGCAATAAGTACTAAATGCGGATTAATATTATTTGCCAGTTCAACAAGCCTGTTATCCCCGGTTCTTATAGCCGCCTTTGCTAGCTGGAAGTTTCTGATATCTTTTTGAGATATAAAAATATCATTTGTTAGATACAGTCTTTTTTTAGCGCGATCAAACTTGTCTTTGATATTGTCGGAATTACAATTTTCGATACTAAAGTTTCCTGTTCTGTCTATAATATGATTTCTAATAAGTTCTGCAACTAATGAAATAATTCCTGTCCCACATATTCCAGAGGGCTTTGAGTTATGTATTGTATGAAGTTTAATATCATTATTACTAATACGCACTTCATATATTGCTCCGCTAACATTTCCGGTTCCACAGGAGATATTTGCTCCCTCAAAAGCCGGACCAGCTGCAGTAGAACAACATAGTATTTTGTCCTTACAGGCATAAACTAATTCTCCATTGGTTCCCAAATCTACAAGCATACTACGAGTTGATTCATGAAGTTCTGTAGACAGGATTCCAGAAACTATGTCACCTCCAACAAATGCTGATATTGATGGAAAAGCGTAAACTTCAGTGTATGATTCTCCTATCAAACCCATGCTGAAAGCTTGCCTTTTAAGGAATGAATTAGTAAATGGTACATAGGGAGACTGGGCTATTGTTTTAACAGGTAATGAAAAAAGAATATGTATCATCGTTGTATTGCCTGAAATAATGTACTGATCAATAGAATATTCTCCAATTTTTGATTCTTCAATTGATTTTTCTACTAGCTCATTTATACAATCTATAACTTTTCTGTTTAACTCTCTCAAACCTTTTTCAACACTGATTATGTGACTTATTCTGCTTATTACATCAGCTCCAAAACTCTGTTGAGGATTCAAGCATGAACGCGAACTAATAATTTTCCCGGTTTCCAGATCAAGCAAAGCTACCACTATTGTTGTAGTTCCGAGATCAACTGTTACCCCTATGCTACTTCTATAATTATCATTTAAAACTGAAATAACAGCTTTTCCTTTTAACTTAACAGCAATTTCATTCTTCAGCGAACCTGAACCACAGGAAACAAGAGAAAAATCAATTTCATTAAATTTTAATTCTTTTTTAATTTCAGTTTCGAGATCGGTTTCAGTAATTTTTCCAGGAAGACTTATATGTTCTGTTCTAACAAAGGGATCAAATTTATCGATTGTAAAATCCGCACCAATTTCAACGATTCCATACCCTTTTTGTATAACAATATGAACTTCCCCATCTTCAATTATTCTGGCCTGACAGGCTAATCGTGCTCCGTTCTTTATTTTTTCACTGGGAAGCTGTTCATTTTCACTTTTGGTTAAATTTGAAAAGGATTTAGCAGGATAGCAATAAACAATACATTTCCCGCATTTACCTTTACCTCCACAGGGAGTTGGAAGGAGTGTATCTGCTTCATTCAAAGCAGTGAGAATATCTATGCCTTTTTTAACTTTTAGTGAAATAAGCTTGGACCCATAATGAACATCTAGCAGAATTTTTGACACTTAATCTGTCCCTTCGATTTTTACTTTGTAAAATGATAATATCGGTACATGTCCCTCAAGATCTAT
>JASMTM010000206.1:0-2984 GCA_041694295.1 Petrotogales bacterium | reverse complement strand
ATCTACCAAATGTAGTGACAAAATGTCACGCTTCAAATTTGAGATTGGCTTTTTATGCATGTTTCAGAAAGTCAACTGTCAAACTCAGGAAAAAGTTATGATCGATCATCCTGAGATGATCAGTAGAACAATCTTGATTGATCCAGCACCGCCCTCAGGACTGAAAACGTCACCTGAAGTTTATGCTGTTCTTGATCTTTATAAGAACAATAGAGATTTATTAAAAAAGGCTCTCATTGGCATAATGCCTACCAGAAAAATAGATAAATTCACTGACGAACTGGTTGATGAAGCTTTGCTTATGGATAAAAAATGTTTTGAACTCAATGCTAGGGCTCTTGAAGAGTACGATTACACAGAAAACATTAAAAGTTTAGATATTCCAATGTTAATTTATGTGGGCAAAAAAGATACATTAATCACTGAAAGTATGGCCAGGGAATTCGAGAAACTGAACAGCAATGCCAAGGTGAAAGTTTTGGACGATTGTGGACATAGCGTTAATGTGGAAAAACCGGATTTCTTTATTAAAGAGTTAGAAAATTTCTTTGGATAATTTATGCTTATTAGAATATAAAAGAGCTGGTCATGAAAGTTATTTTTAGGACCAGCTCTCTCTCCAAAATTATTGGCTACTATAAATGTTCGAGTAAATATTTTCCTGTATAGCTCTTTTTGTTTTTCACTATTTCTTCCGGTGTTCCCGATGCCACGATTTCCCCTCCATTGAACCCACCTTCCGGTCCAAGATCGATAATATAATCGGCATTCTTAATCACATCAAGATTGTGTTCTATTACAACGACAGTATTACCTTTGTTAACCAGTCTTCTCAGTACTTCAACCAATTTAAGTACGTCATCAAAATGAAGACCTGTTGTAGGTTCATCCAATATGTAAAGAGTTTCCCCGCCGGTCTTTTTCTTCAATTCTGATGTTAGTTTTATCCTTTGGGCTTCTCCTCCAGAGAGAGTGGTTGCAGGTTGTCCTAATTTTATGTATCCAAGACCAACATCATTAAGGAGATTAAGAATTCTTTTTAAAGGGGGGATCCTTTTAAAAAATTCTTCAGCTTCTTCAACAGTCATTTCAAGAATGTCCGAAATATTTTTGCCTTTATATTCAATTTCCAGTGTTTCTCTGTTGTATCGTTTACCTTTGCAAACATCACATTCAACATAAACGTCTGGCAAAAACTGCATTTCGATCTTCAACATACCATGACCGGAACACGCCTCACAGCGCCCTCCCTTTACATTAAATGAAAAACGCCCTTTGTCGTATCCCCTGGCTCTTGCTTCTGGTGTTTTTGCAAAAATTTCCCTGACATAATCAAAGAGCTTTGTATAGGTAGCAGGATTGGATCTTGGTGTTCTTCCAATAGGATTTTGGTCAATGACTATAACATTTTCAAGTTGTTCTACTCCAATGATTGAATCATACTCACCTTCATGTACTGTGGTTCTTCCTAGATGGTTTTTTAGCGCGGGATATAGTGTATCCATAACTAGAGAGCTTTTTCCGCTTCCTGAAACGCCCGTTATACAGATAAACTTACCTAAAGGGAAATTTACATCTATTGACTTTAAATTGTGTTCCCTTGCACCCTTAAGAATAAGTGTTCTCCCAGTTTCCTTTTTACTATCAACAATGTTGCTCAATCTTGGAATTTTTAGCTTCCCTGTTAGATAATGACCGGTCAAAGAATCTTCTGGAGGATCGTCTAGGAGGTTCTCTGTTATTCCCTGAAATATAATTTTTCCACCATGAACACCTGCTCTGGGTCCTACATCCACAACATAGTCAGAGCTTCGAATGATATTCTCATCATGTTCTACGACAATTACTGTATTGCCCAGATCTCTCAATTCCTTAAGAGTATTTACAAGTCTATCGTTATCCCTTAAATGTAAGCCAATGGTAGGTTCATCAAGAACGTATGTTACACCGGTCAAACCAGACCCTATTTGTGTGGCAAGCCTAATTCTTTGCGATTCGCCACCTGAAAGTGTTGTGGCCGTGCGAGAAAGAGTTAAATATTCAAGTCCAACATCGATTAAAAACTTCAATCTCCTACTTATTTCCCTAATTAGCTCTCCGACAATCAACATTTTATGATCACTTAATTCGATAGAATTTATTGTTTCATATATCTTTGTTATTGTCAGATTCGATAATTCAGAGATATTTAAACCCTGCAATTTGACTCCCAGCGCCTCCTGTCTGAGCCTTTGTCCATTACACTTTGAGCAGGTCTTGAAAACCATGTATTTATTTTCCATCCATTCTCGAATATCTGCAGAATTTGTTTCCCTGTATCTTCTTTTAAGGCTGTTCATTATACCTTCATAAGGTTTTTTTACTTCATATTTTATTCTATCGGAACGATAGACGAAATTTATGTCATCATCTGTACCATAAAGAATTGCTTGTCGAACTTTTTCATTAAGTTCTTTCCAAGGTTTATGTGGATCTTCATTGAAATGTTGGAGCACTTTCAAAATGTGTCTCATTGAAAAACTATCTTTTGCTTTTGAAATTGCAGTTATGGCTCCATCATATACACTTTTGTCAGGATCAATAACAAGATTGTCAGAAAATTCTTTTGTATAACCCAATCCATGACACTGAGGGCATGCCCCATAAGGATTATTAAAAGAAAATATTTTTGGGTTGATCTCAGGTAAACTAATACCACAAACAGGACATGCGAAGTTCTCACTGAATGTATGTCTTTCGTTGGTTTCCAGATTTTCTATCTCTACAAAGCCTTTGCCTTCGTGCAAGGCTATTTCTATGCTGTCAGTTAATCTAGTAGTATTTTCTTCATTGACCTTGATCCTGTCTACAACAAGACTTATATTGTGTCTTTTATTCTTTTCTAGGTTTATATAATCTTCTAGATCGTAAATATTCCCATCGATTTCTATACGAACGAAGCCCCGTTTTTTAAGTGCTTCCATTTCGTTCTTGAACTCTCCCTT
>JASMTM010000205.1:0-2785 GCA_041694295.1 Petrotogales bacterium | reverse complement strand
CTGTTCTGCAAACAGTTTATTCTGGAACAATGAGTGTTGAAGAGAGTCTTCAGAATGCGCAGGAATTTGTGAATAAGAATTGGTAGAGAATTTATGTCACTGTTTTTGATAGCAATATTACTCATTCTGTTTTTATTGGTAATTATTCGGGGAAGGTTTTTTTCACTTCCCATTCTTTTTACTTTGTTACTAGTTGTAATTCTCCCAATACTTTGGGCTTTTGGTGTTATGTTCTTCGACTACGGTTTATTTGATGCTTCTCCCAAATTCGTTGGACTTAGGAATTTGCAGCAGGCATTTAGTGATAAGGGATTCAGACTGTCAGTCCAGATATCTTCTTTGTGGACCTTTTTAAAGACAACAATAGAGTTTTTTATAGCTTTCTTCCTTGCTGTAAACTTAAGAAAATTATCTAAATCAGGAAAAATAATACTTTTCTTTCTTGGAATAGGCTGGTTTTTACCTTCATATATAAGTGTCTCTGCGTGGAGAGCAATCATTCAGGGCTATGGAAGCCATTCGATACTGAATATTATTTTCAATACAGGTGTCGATATTTCTACACAACCAATTCCAGCTTTCATTGCTTCCCTGTTTGTAAATATATGGTTATCTGTTCCCATGACAACGCTTCTTATAATAGCCATGCTGCAGTCTGTTTCTAAAGAAACTTTTGACAACCTTTCAGTTGATGGAGCAAAGGAATTTGTGGTATCAAAAATATGTTTTGCCAGTATCAGAAACATATTAATCCCTTTTTACTTTTTTCAACTTGCGAGAGGTTTAAAGGGTTTTACAGGAATATTTTTGCTCACCGGACAGGGACCACTCATACTTGGTGGGTTTACGCCGGATACCATTGTAGGCTCAACAACGGTTTTAAGCGTGGCGCTCTTTGAAAAATTCCAGATGTCTCAAAATTACGGTACTCTTGCTGCATATAGTGTACTGGTAAGCCTTGTGGTTTTACTGTGGCTGATAGCAGCGCTTGTTTCCAGGACAAATAAACCTGAAAGACATAAAAAAACGTTTTGTCTGGTAATAATTGCTCATTTAGCTGGCATATTTTACCTGAATCTTAATCTGTCATGGTTAATGGTTGTTTTATTATATGTAATAAGTCTTGTCCTTTATTATAAAAAGATAAAGACATTCAGAATAGTAGCTGCATTTACGGTTTTACTAGAAATAGCATTTTTAGTAGTATTTATACTAAGCGATGGATGGCAGGGTATTAACCCATCTTCAATGTTGAGCATTCCGCTGGTGGTGCTTTCATTGAGGTTCCGAACAGCTTTGTTGAATCTGGGTTTTCCCCGGTCAATAAAATGGATAATGAAAGCGATTCTTCCTTTTTCATCGGGTTTTGTTCTATTATATGTGGCTTTGCTGGCGCTTTCAAGAAATAACACAATTCTTCCTGACTTTAGTAATCTTACTTTTGAAAATTTTTCCCGGGTATTCTTTGACGATCAACTCTGGATAAACATCTTGAACACATTGAAAATTGCTGGTCTTTCTGTGATGTTTCTTATTATAATAGTATTACCTTTTTCATATAGCTTTTCACGTTCCAATAAACGACTAAATTTGATAATAATGACAATTCTTCTATTTGGAAGTGCTTACACAGGAATGCATACATTGTTACCATTGTACATGCTCTTCGATAGACTTAATCTTGTTAATACTTTCAGCGGGATTGCTCTTGTGGTAGCTGTTCAGGTTTTACCCGTTGGGGTTATAGCTCTTAGTTCTTTTCTCAGGAGGATACCCAGAGAGTTTAGAGAAGTGGCCATGTTAAATGGCATGAAAGAGGGTTCGTATTTGCTCAAAATTATTTTGCCATTGAGTTTACCACTAATTGTCGGAATAGTTATCTTCGCAATAGTAAGTGCCTGGAATGCCTTTACAGTTCCTCTCATCTTTATTGATAAAATGAATATGTTGCCATTTTCTATAAAAATATACGAGTATGCCGGTGAAATTGGCAGTTATTATACAAAGTGGAATCTTTTTGGTGCAGCTTCTTTAATAGGAATAGTCCCGCTAATTTTCCTGTATAGAAGAAGTCAGAAATTCCTATATACATGTTATTTAAGTGAGGGTGGTGTGAATTATGAATAATATATTTGATGAATTAATGAATAGATTGCTGGACGAAAACAGAGATATGGTTGTTGAGGATTATGTTATAGGTACAGGCATGACTGCTGTAAAACTGGCTGACGGAAGAGTTGGTGTTGCCCACCTTTTTAGAGAAGAACTACCTGGAGGATGCATGATTTTTGATGATTTGCTTCCTTCACCTGTTGGTGTACGAGAATTTGTTAAACTAGCTGAGCTGTATCATCCAGTAACTGTGAGTCTGGCACTTGCTACGGTAAATGCAGTATATAACTATATCCAAAGACAAAATGAAACCGAAGAGGATATATTTAGTCTTGCCAGGTTGACAAAGGATGATGTTGTAGGTTTTGTGGGAGATTTTCGTCCATTAACGGAAAGCCTGAAAGACAAAGTGAAGGAGCTTATGATTTTCGAAAGGATGGTAGACAACAGATATTTTCCGGATTGGGCAGCACCATGGAAAATAAAAGAATGTGATGTTGCGATAATTACAGGAACCACAATCATGAATAAAACTCTTGACACGTTGTTAAACTCAGTTAATACAGACAGGGTTTTTATCTTCGGACCATCCACAACACTCTTGCCTGAAGTTTATCCTGAATGTGTAAAAGCCATAGGAGGCACAAGAATTATCGATGGAAACAAAGCAATG
>JASMTM010000204.1:0-6043 GCA_041694295.1 Petrotogales bacterium | reverse complement strand
TAATCATTTAAATCACCCTCTTAAAGGGATACTCCTTGAATTTTTCCTATTGCTTCAACTATTTCACTTTCTTTTTTTAATGAGAGTTCAAAGGAATGTTGAACTACCGTTTTATCACCACTTTTTATCTCAACCACACATGTATATTCTCCATCAGATATATCTCCAGTTTGAGTACCAACCATCATTATTGAATCACCGGGTAGTATCCAGCCATCATGTGAAGGCTCAAGACTGAAAGTAAGCGAGGGCAGAAATGCACCTGCTTTATAAAGTGAAAGCGAACCTGTCAATTCTGAAAGATGCATTTTTCCGTCATTTTTAATGAGAACACTGGTATTGTACTCATATTCAGCACTGCTTACCAGAGTTTCAATAATCGTTGCGGAAGGTGTTATTTCTCCGATAAGTGCACACAGAAAGTAATCCTTTTGACTGATTTCTCTTAAACTGTCAAATGCAGTGTAATTGAGTTTTGCGTAATATGCTCCATCTTCAATTTCTTGAGGAACATTTATTGTAACAATGCTTGCTGCTGATCTTCCTGGAGCCAGTTCAAAATTATTATCTGATCTTACATTTATCCATGAAAGCATTGAATTTTCATAATTTCTTCTTATTTCATCTAACTTAAGTTCAACATTAATCGGTTCTTCTCCTTTGTTCATTACCCTAATTACATTGGTTTTAATACTCCTGGGGGTAACTTCTACAACCAGATTTGGCTCATCAAAATATAACAGAAGTTCTTCAGGGGTTGAAAAAAAATAGCTCTCTTTTTCAACATCAAATGTTTTCGTTAATATTCTTTGCCTTTCTCCGTAGGTGACAAAGAGATGCACATAATATTGACCAGGCAATCTTATTTCTTCAATTTTTCCTGTGAAGATAATACTTTCTTCAGGTAGTATCCACGTTTCTGGTCTGTCTAACTCGAATGTTTGCTGATTAGTTAATCTTACTTTCTCTAAAGGCCTTCGTTCAGAATCTCTAATTGAGGCATCTATAACAACAAAATAATCCATTTTAGAATCATTTTTTAACTTAACTTTAAGCATAGGTTGTTTATTGTCATCAGGCACAATCTCAAATTCTTCAATTTCGTATGATGTTCTCAGACCTGGTGCTTGAACTCTTAAAAGCACCACTACTGCAAAACGGGCTTTAAAATAAATATTCTGATATTGCCCGGTACTTCCGGGCTCGAGAATAACAGCAAATACATATGTACCTCTAGCGCTTAGCGGAATATCTACAGAGAAATTTAGATTAGTAGGTATCCTTGCGTTCACATTAATTTTTGAAGGTATATCTACCCAGTTTTTTAGATTTAGAGTATTTTCATCAAAAGGCTTTACTTCTGCTTTACCTTCCTCGGTGTGAATGTAATCTTCAATATCTAATGCTATTGTTTCGTTCACTGTGGATACTATTTTTACAGTAAAGCTAACCCGATCCCCGGGATTCACATCTTTATTGAACGTTAGCGGGCTAACTGTAAGTGCTGGCACAATGGATACAATGAAAAATAAAAACAGAAAGAAAACTAATAATTTATGTTTCATGTACATTCAACTCCCCTTTATATAATGAACCTGAATTAACTATACCTAAAAAATAACTAAAACCGCTGTATTACTGTTATTATTATATTCCTTAGAACTGAAGTTTCTTATAAATTTTGAAACACTCGACTAAAAAAATAGTTGTTTAAAGCATGCTTATTATCGGAAATTCAGAAGTTGCGGATTTTCTTTTATTAAATTTTTAGAATTTGCGAAAATAAATATTCAGTCATTTGTTTTCCATAAAAAAAGCCTGCCATAAGGCAGGCTCTCGAAGATTCCTTTTAGCTAATTATTGTCATAATATCCAACAATAGTATTGGCATGGTTCAACGTGCTAATTTTGTAATTTTCTGTATTCCAGATATCTTCGTCTGAAAGATAGTTATACTGATACGCGTCCACTGCTATGCCTGCAAGATAACCGTCTTTGATGAGTGATTTAAGAACAATTACATCTTCTATTGAATCAATAACGAGGTAGTATTTAGAACCCATTGCATTTCGATAAATCGGGGCTTCTCTCCACGCTGATTCTTCAGGCCAGGTTGATGTTATGTAGTCTATGTAAGGCATGGTTTCCCATGAAGAAATTCCAATATCGGAGACTACTCGCATAATATCACTGAAGTATGATCCAGAATTATCCCCGTTATTAACCAGATGATAGGCAAAATCGGGACTCATAATGAGACTTTGATATTCCTTCTCTGGAGCTCCTCCTGACAACGAAGCTTCTGAAAGATCCCAGCCTCGATCACGGGCTTCATAGGCAGTATTGACGTAATAACCTATTGACCAGGCGGTGCAGGAACCTTCCTGTCCCTGACTACCAATAGGTGGGAAGTAGCTCTCCAGTGAGTGATCGTAACTAGATGGTAGTGATTCCTCTGTTGTCTCATACATTCCTGTAATGATTTTCATATTTTTCTGGATTTCTTCCCATTCTTCCATAGTTGGAGCTATAAGTCCTGTTCCGTAGCCATTTACGACATTTGGAGATTCTTCACCATCAGAAATTCCAATTAGTGATTTTAGTTCATCCAGGATACTGTCTGAAATGCCTTCAGTTTTGTAATCAGATGAATTCAGTTCCATGTAATTATTAAAATTATTGTCAAAAGTAACATTTTCTGTTTGCACATAAATGCTTTCACCATTTTTCGAAGAAATTGGTAATCCATCGGCTTTATAAACAGCTATAGGCGAATCATTAAAATTTTCGTAAAATTCAACTGCGAAATATTCAAGTGCTCCTGTATCCGGGTCACCAGATCCATCAGTGAACTTCAAGAACAGTGACTTATTCTCGATTGGTAGAAGTTCGGTAATGTCCAGGACCATTTTATTATCCGGATATGGTTTGCTTCCTCCGTCGAATATACAGCCTTTCTGGAAGGTTTTGGTTTTTTCTGGATTTTCTGGGTCGCCTATGCCAATGGTTATCGTGTTATCACCACGGTTTGGATGGTCTATCTTGAAAACAGCAAGAGCTTTGGGCTCATAGTTGTCTCTGGGTTCGACAATATACGCCACAACTTTATTTTTTATCATCGCATCGTAAGTCATATAGTAGAAACCATCGGGAACGTTTTCCCAACCTCCTATCCCCCACGAATTAACTATCTTAAACATCCCGGATGAATCTTCTGTTGTGAAAGTCCAGATAGGGCCTTCATATTTAGAGCCATCTGAAGTTTTTGCGACTACTTTCCAATAATATTCTGTTCCGGTGTTTAGGTTCTCCAGTGAATAACTCATAGTATTCAGATCAGCTACAATTATTTCCAGGGAAGAGTCTTGTCCAAAATAAATATCGTAGGTATATGTTTCATCATTCTGGTTGTTTAATTCCCATTTTAGTGTAACTGTTGTGGCAACTCCTGTTTCATTATCCGCAGGATAAGGATTTGTTGGAATCTCTTTAGGTACAAAAGGTAAAGTATTTATTTCATTTGAAAAATCAGAATATTCTTTTCCTTTATAAGCTCTGACTTTAAAATAATAAATATCGTCTTCTGGAATTCTTTCATAGGTTTTTGATGAGCTGGTTATTTTGTATAGTTTGTATGATCCACCATTTATCTTCTTCCAGATTTCAAACCCATCTTCATCTGAGGAGTTATCATCCCAGTACATTATGAAATAACTGCTTGAATATTTATAAGCTCTTAAATTTGAAGGAGCGTTTATTCCCTCGTTTTCTTTATATATAGCTTTGATTGTTTTTGGTTCATCGATAGTTAATTCAATGTTCGTCTGATATAGCTTTTCCTGTTCGTTAATAAGCCAGTGATCAAAATCATAGCCATCAACCTGTGGAGCCTGTAATTGAAGTGTTTCTCCTTCTTTAACCCATTCAACGCCTTCAAGATTTTCTACATTTACCGGTTGAGCTTCAATTATTATTTTATAAGCCACATCCGTTACAGCCGAATAGCTTTCTTTTGAAATAACTCTTATTATTCTTTCTGAATTTTCATATCCCTCATTCCAGTGAGAAAATGTGTAACTCGTGTCGTTTTCAGGTATAAGACTGGAAATATTCTTTTCCTGCTTTTCTGGTATACTTACGCTCACTTCAGTGCCGGGTTCAACAGTGATGGTTTCAGGAGTAATGTATTCTTTGTTATTGAGCATTATTTTTAAGTTGTTATCAGGTAGTGTGTTTATTGTTAATGTTGCAGAAGTTGTTTTTTCATAATAAATAGCTGTTATTTGTTTTGGATAATCAACATTAACCAGTATGGTGCTGCTACTTGAGATAGGCTGATTGTTTATCAACCATTCCTTAAATAGATAACCTTCAATCTCCGGAGCTTCAAACTGTAACTCTTCCCCTTTTTTGTACCAACCATTTTCATTGAAAACTACAATATTGGAAGGTGATGATGTAGCTTCAATTTTGTAAAATGTATCGTAGTTTGCAGTAAATGTGGTGCTTTCGTTAATAGTTAGTGACCTGGTAGGTTCATCTATCCCATCCTCCCAGTTGTTGAAAAGATATCTCGTATCAAAATCTTCTATAAATTCAGATATATCTAATTCATGGGTTTCAGCGACTGTTAATGTATGTGTTGATCCTTTATCAACAACAAGTGATTTCGGCGAAAGATATAGTTCTTTATCAATATAGAGGTCTATGCCGTCAACAGGAGAGGTTTTTACATTCAACGTGGGGTTAGTAGATTCTTTGTAAAGTGCAGTAACATATATCCAGCCATTTACAACAAATGTTACAGGGTTCTCTTTACTGTATGGCAGAGTACTAAAATTCCATAAGTAAAACTCGTAACCATCCACTTTGGGGGCGGTTAATGTTAGTTCATAGCCCTTTGAATACATTCCAGTGCCTGGAATGTCCGCAACTCCTTTTGGTGAAGTCATTACCTTCACATAACAAGAACCTCCTGTTACAACTACTATTTCTCTGTCTGAATCAACGAATACTTCTCGTGGATTATCACTTGAGCCATCATACCAATTTTTGAAGAAAATTTCTTCTTCTATTCCTTCTAGAGCCTCATCTCTGTCTAATTCTGTTCTCATTACTTCGATACTGTGATAGCCTTTTGTTGTGGATATTGTTGCAGGTGTTGTAAATAATTCACCATCAAAAGTGAATTCCAATCCAGGAGTGTCAGATTTAATTTGAATAGTATGCATTCCCTGGAATGAAAAACAGCCTGCAATGAATATTATCAGTAATAAAACTGATAGAAACAATAATTTTCTTTTCATAGCAATCCCTCCCGGAATTAAACATTTGACTTAATCATTATTATTATTCATAAGATTATACTAACATTTAGTTAGAATTGTATGATTAAGAGGGTTTTACTGTTTATAGCCAGAACAGCAAATTTTAGAAACTTTTTAGATTAATAAGTTTATTATATAAAGCAAGTGATAGCGTTTCTGGTAAATCAGTTGGTTTGAATGTAGCTTTAAAGTAATAATGCTTGCGAGTTAGTTATTATTTATAAAGTAATTATTACAATAATTTGAGCAAAAAACCTTGATAAGAGTGAGTGAATTTGTTTATTATGAATTAATGGGTACTGACATTGTTTTATTACCATGCTATAAATTTAGTAAAATTGATTTGAGGTGCTTGAAATGAATATCTTTAAAAATGGTAATTTAATGGTTGTTACAGATGATTGGGGAGTAATAGATGAAAGCAGAGATGTGGCTACCGGGATATATCTGGAGGATACCAAATACATAGCCAGGGTTCAGCTGGATATTGGTAGAGTTTTGCGTAAGCTTCATACCGATCATTATTGGTATGGAATGGACAATGTTTACCTTTCAAAGTCTGTTCCTGACGCCCTTCACTATGACATTGAAGTAGTGGAGAAATTTAGAGCAACAGGTAATAACCTGGAGGTTGAACTAGAAATACATAACTTTTCTATGCAGCCAGTTGAAATTAATGTCGGTTATGAATTCGTCAGAACGTATGAAGATATCTT
>JASMTM010000203.1:0-2775 GCA_041694295.1 Petrotogales bacterium | reverse complement strand
ATTACCCCGCGGGAAAGGGGATCGACATTTCTAGAGCGATAAACGAAATGAGGGGGCACTCTGTTGCAATAACGCTTCTTGGTGGTGATACCGGAAGACAGATAATGGAAATGCTCGATAAAGAAGGTGTTGTATACTCCACAGTGAATCTTAACAATAATACCCGAACAAATCTAATTCTTCAGACAAAAGAAAATCAATTCAGATTCAGTGTCCCCGGATCTTCCATCGATAAAACTGAAGAAAAAAAGGTTATAAAAAATATTGAAACCCTTTTGAGAAAAGGAGACTATCTACTAATTGCAGGAAGTATTCCTGAAGGTTTACCCGATGATTTTTATTACAAAATAATCAATAACGCAAACAAAATTGGGGCAAAGGTCTATTTTGACGCGGATAATGAATTATTACTTGAGGGAATAAAAGCCTCACCATACGGTATCAAACCAAATTTACATGAATTTTCGAGATTAATCAACAGGAAACTGGACAGTGATGAACAAATAATAAAATCCTTGAAGGAAATTTCCGAAAGGTACTCCATTAAAGAGATACTTTTAACCATAGGTAAAGATGGAGCTATCTGTTTTATTGAAGGTTCAATATTCAGAGTGAGTGTACCCAAAGTCAAGGTAGACAGTGCTGTTGGTGCAGGGGACACATTTCTTGGAATCTATTGCATGTATCGTGAAATGGATCATGAACCTGAACACTGTCTGAAAATGGCAGGTGCTGCCAGCTCAGCTGCCACCATGACTTCCGGTACTGAATTATGTAAATATGATGATGTTATGAATCTAATTGATAAAGTGGTTGTAGAAAGAATTTGAAGCCGGGGGTAGCCCGGCTTTTTTAGTTATTTACTTCTTTAAGCAATTCTTGGAGTTTTAGTTTTAACTCTTCTTCTGTAATGCTTTCAATAATTTCATCTAATTCTCCATTCAACACATCTTCCAGGCGGTGGGTAGTGAAGTTTATCCTGTGATCGGTTATCCTGTTCTGCGGAAAATTATACGTTCTGATCTTTTCACTCCGATCTCCTGTTCCTATTTGAGTTTTTCTTCTATTTGATAGTTTTTCTTCCTGCTCTCTAACCTTTTTGTCATATAACTTGGCTCTCAAAAAGTTCATCGCCTTTTGTTTATTTTGATGTTGAGACCTTTCACTCTGAACAGCTACTACTATTCCTGTTGGATTGTGAACTATCCTAACCGCTGAATCGGTTTTATTAACGTGCTGTCCACCAGCTCCAGAAGCTCTGTAAGTATCTATTCTTAAATCATCAGGATCTATCTCAACATCAACCTCTGTTGCCTCAGGAAGAACAGCAACGGTGGCAGTGGAAGTATGTATTCTTCCTCCTGATTCCGTTTCCGGAACCCTCTGAACCCTGTGAACGCCGCTTTCATATTTCATTATCGTGTAGGCTTCCTTACCTTTTATATGAAAAACCACTTCCTTAAAACCACCAAGATCGGTTTCACTGGAATTTATCAGTTCTACCTTCCATCCTCTGTTCTCTGCAAAACGTGTATACATCTTGAATAAATCACCAGCAAACAGCGCAGCTTCTTCTCCTCCTGCTCCTGCTCTAATCTCAACTATTGTATTTCGATCACTGTTTCTGTCTGGAACTAGAAGCAGCTTCAAATCTATTTCGAGTTTTTTGCGTTCTCTTTTAAGGCTGTCAATGGTTTGTTTGATTTCTTCAGCTTCGTCTTCCGAAGCACTTTCCAATAGTTCCTTCCATCCATCGATTTCTTCTTCTTTACTCTTTAAATCGTTGTATATTTGAGAAATTGTCTTGAGTCTGGAGTGCTCTTTGCTCAATTCTTTTAGCCTCTCACTATCTGATATAACTGATGGATCTGATAATTCTTTTTCCACTTCCTTCAGTTTTTCTTTGAAATTCCTCACTATTTTGTCAAGATCCATTAAATTAACCTCCTGGAAATACTCTGAGGATCTCTCGCAAAAGCCTTTACTTGTTCCCTAGTAACAATACCACCTCTATATGCCTTTATTAGCGCATCATCAAAGGTTACCATGCCCAATTTTCCACCTGCTTGCATCATGGAATCAATCTGATGAAATTTCTGTTCTCTGATAAGGTTTCTTATAGCCTGGTTAACAACCATGATTTCTATTACAGCTATCCTGCCTTTACCATCTTTTCTTTTCAACAGTCTCTGATATATAACCGCTATTAATGTGTTAGCCAGTTGCATTGAAATCTGATTCTGTTGGTGTGGAGGAAAAACGCCTACAATACGTTCCGGGGTTGTTGCTGCTGAATTTGTATGTATGGTTGAAAAAACAAGATGTCCGGTTTCTGCTGCAGTCATTGCCAGCTCCATTGTTTCTGAATCTCTCATTTCTCCAACCAGAATAACATCCGGATCCTGTCTCATAGCGTATTTTAAACCGTTATAGAAGGAATGTGTGTCTCCTCCCAGTTCACGTTGATGAATCAGTGCCTTTTGTCCCTTGAAGACATATTCAACTGGGTCTTCGATGGTTATCATATGAACCTGTCTTCTCATATTAATATATTCAAGCATGGCAGCGAGAGTGGTTGATTTTCCGCTACCGGTTGGTCCCGCAACAAGAACCAGACCCTTATCGGGTTCACAAAAATCCCTAAACAGTTTGGGCAAACCCAGATCATCTATAGTCCTGACATCCCTAGGAATTATACGAAGCGCAATTACCGGAGATTTAACAGAGAAGTACAAATTACCACGTATTCTGGATTCACCAAAACCAAAAGAAAAG
>JASMTM010000202.1:0-6057 GCA_041694295.1 Petrotogales bacterium | reverse complement strand
GAAGATCGTCTCTTTTGTTGTTAAGGGTATTCAGTATTGACTCATTTTCTTCGGAAGTTTCAATATTTTTCTTAACAAGCTTCAGGAATTTTTCCCCTTTTTCGCTTCCGTGACTTAAAATGATCCTATCGCTAATCATTGAAAGTGAAATGTCATAGGGTTTTTGAGGGTACGGTTCATTGCCTTGAAGAACACAATGACAGGCAGTAGAAAAATCGGTACAGTCAGCCCCTATAATTAGAGTGTTTTCCCTTGTTTCACGATAAACGGGATCTACGTAATCATTATCCAGTAAAGCTCTGTCAAGCAATTTAATTGCTTGAAGATCACAATTTTTAATTCCGAGAAATATTTTCTTCGTTGTTGAGGGTTTAAGTGCGTCATTTCTCGCAGGAAAAAGAACAGTTTTTGGAGGATCAACACATCTATAACTATCAAGAACAGGTAAACCGTCTTCTAACCCATTCCATCGTGTAAGTGACGCTATATCAGAATCCTTTTCTTTTACGGGAGCATATACTTCATAATCTTCAGTTATATTTTCTATGAAATGTAGAAAGTCATCTTTAAACACTATCATATCCAATAAACCCCTCTCAGAATATTGTGCTTAATTTCACAATAAAAATAAAAACCCACCGGTAAAAAAACTCACTTAAATCATTCCCGGGGTTCCATATAGTGATAATGATCGAAGGCGTCTCTTAGAAACTCGTTGCTGTTATCGTATACAATATGGTGTCCTTTACAGTTCTTTTTGGGACAAAAATGAATATGGCCACCACCTTTAAGCATTAGGTTAACCATCTCTGTTCCACATTCTGGGCAAATCGCCAACCAGTTCTTCATCACAATGCGGACAATAAACCTTAACTATCTGGTTATCCTTCATGTCAAAGGTGATTTCATAATTGTAGCTTCCGTATACGGAGCTTAACCAAATCATACCTTTGTGATTTTCATAAGTAGGTTTTTTTTGAATGCTGGGATGGGCGTCAATCAATTTTGATTCATTCATCAGAGAGCTTTCACAATGAGGACACTTTACTTCTACCGCAAACATATGCGCCCCTCCAAAATTCAAATTTGGATTCAAGCCCTGACGAATTATTTTGTCTTTTGAAGACTCGAGAAGATCTCGTGTATTATACGAAAAGAAAAGGCAAGGATGATGTTCGATGTATTCATGTTAGCAAATAAAGCCAAACATAGTCAAGAAAAAACATACTTATTTGTAATAAATCAGAATTACAAACTAAAGTAAATCATGTTATCTGTAATATGAATGAAATACTATTTGTTATAAAAATACGCTATTGTTTTTATTTAGTAAACTGAAATAATAATGTAATAATAGATTCTAATTTATGGCAACGGTGAACTTTGTAGTGTTTTTTCATAACTGATAGATAGTGTTTTGGAATATCATTAAATATATATTGACGGTAGTTTTGTTGAAATAGTCAATTATTAATTAATTGATTGTGGAAACAAATAAAATATAAGCCAATAATTCTTCATAACCATACGTAAATGAGATTTATTGTTTGTAATCAGTCTTGAGTAATATGTTAAAAAAAACTATCATTGGTATACAAATTAACAGAGGTGAATGAATTCATGAATAGAGGGAAAAAACTGGGTGCTTCAGAAGTAAAGACAAGAAATAGACTACTGTTACTTAATTTGCTTAGACAAAATTGTAGAATAACAAGAAGAGAGCTGTCGAAGCTGTCCGGACTTGACCCCAGCACCGTAACCAAGATAACCAAATATTTCATTTTTAAAGGTCTTTGCAGAGAGACAAAAACAATAAAACGTCATGTGGCGGGACGCAGACCGATAGTCCTTGAACTAAACAGAGAAGCCTTTAAATCTGTTGTGGTTAATATTGGTGTTAGCTTTACGGAAATCGGAGTTGGTTTTTTTGATGGTGAAGTTGAATTACATGACAGAATAGATAGTGGTAAGAATTTCAAAGAACTCTTCAATAAAATATTTGAGAAGGCAATGAAAATTGCACGTAAAATTGAAAAAGATAGATTCCTTGGATATTCTTTTTCGGTCCCCGGAATGGTTGATATCGACAATGCTTACATCATAGAACTTCCTCATTTAAACGTCAGAGGGCTGGATTTGAAAGCATTAATACCTTCAGTAAATGATAAAAATTTAATTCATGTAGATAATGAAGCCAACCTTTCATTGATTGCTGAAAAGTCTTTCAATGAATTGCTGGAAGGTAAACATGACATTGTTTTTGTTAATCTTTCTGAAGGCATAGGTTGTGGTGTTATGCTGGAAGATGAAATATACAGAGGCAACCAGTACACTGCGGGAGAATTCGGCCATATGACGGTGAAGCTTGATGGTGAGAAGTGTTATTGCGGAAATACCGGATGCTGGGAAACGGTTGCTTCTACAGAAGCAATTGTAAGAATAGCCAGTTTAAAAGGCATTGATTTGAAGGGCAAGTATTATAGCAAACAATTTCAGGATCTGGTAACCACATTTAGTGATGATCCAGAAAAGGAAAAAATGCTGAAGATAATTGAAGAAAACCTTTCGGCAGGGATCCTGAATATTGTCAACGGTTTTGATCCTGAAATAATTGTTCTTGGTGGTGCAGCAGCGGAATTACCTGAACGTTCGCTGAAGCGTATACAAAAGATAGCCAGCCAAAAGGCGCTTTATGCGACTCGTGGAAAAGTCAAAGTAATAAAAAGTGTTCTCGGCAGCTCCGGTGAACGCAGTTCAAATATCATTGGTGCTTCGTTGTATGCAGTCCAGAGGAATTTAAGAAGAATAGTGATGTAAATCATGTAAGAAAATAAAGGAGGTATTCAAATGTCGGAAATATTTGAAGGAATAGGAAGAATTGAGTTTGAAGGTAAAGATTCGAAGAATCCAATGGCTTATAAACACTTTGAACCAGAAAAAATTATTCTTGGTAAACCTATGAAGGATCATCTTAAATTTGCGGTTGCCTTCTGGCACACATTCAATGGTAGAGGCGATGATATGTTTGGTGAAGGAAGTGTTTCAAGGCCCTGGGATAAGTATAAAGATCCTGTGGATAAATCAAAGGTTAAAGTAGAAGCTCTTTTCGAATTTATGAAAAAAACGGGAATTGAATACTTCTGTTTTCATGATACAGACATAGCACCCACTGGTGATAGTCTTAGAGAAACAAACAAAAATATCGACATAATTATTGATTACATCAAGAAGCACATGAAAGATACCGGTAAAAAGTTGTTATGGGGTACAGCAAATCTTTTTAACCATAAAAGGTACATGCACGGTGCTGCCACATCCTGTAACGCTGAAATCTATGCGAGGGCAGCTGGACAGGTAAAAAAGGCACTGGAAATAACCAATGAACTGGGTGGCGAGAATTATGTCTTGTGGGGTGGAAGAGAAGGTTATGAATCGTTGCTCAATACAAATATGGAACTGGAGCTTGAAAACCTGGCAAGGTTTATGAGAATGGCTGTAAACTATGCGAGAAAAATTGGATTTACAGGTCAATTTCTCATAGAACCAAAACCGAAAGAGCCAACAAAACATCAATACGATTTCGATTCAGCTCATGTTTTTGCCTTTCTGCAAAAATTTGGATTGGTTGATGACTTCAAATTGAATATAGAAGCAAATCATGCAACGCTTGCAACACATACATTTAATCATGAATTGAGATACGCAAGAATAAACAACATACTGGGCAGTATTGATGCAAATCAGGGAGATCTTTTCCTTGGCTGGGACACTGACCATTTCCCGACAGATATTTATGCTACAACTTTGGCTATGTATGAAATATTAAAAAACAATGGATTGGGATCTGGTGGAATAAACTTTGATGCCAAATTGCGTAGGTCATCCATTGATACAGAAGACATCTTTATTGGCCATATTGCTGGAATGGATGCCTTTGCTGCTGGATTGAAAGCAGCTACAAATCTTATTGAAGAAGGAACTCTGGAAAAATTCATTGAGGACAGATACTCCAGTTACAGTGAAGGCATAGGTAAAAAGATCATAAATAATGAAACCTCATTTGAAGAGCTGGAAGAATACATTATAGATAAGAAAAATATTAAAAATAGCTCAGGGAAGATTGAATATCTTGAAACCCTCATAACCAGAGCATTGTTGAAGATATAATTGGTTCACTCACAAAAATAGTGGGTAATTAAGCTGGAGTTAAATTAAGTTTGCTCACTGCAATAAAGAAAAACAGAAAATATTTAGATGCTTAAGAAGGTTCCTTGTAATCGAATATCTTTTTAAACTCAAGTACTAATGCATAGGCTTGAACCGTGTCAAGATGTTGATATTCCATCAATTCATCGAGTCTGGCTTTATCTTTCTTGGTAAGGTTGTTAGTGTTTTTTAATGGCAAGTATTTCGGCTTTTTTGTGTTCTTCCTCTGAATGATGCCAGATTATTTAATCATTTGTTCATATTTCATTTTTTCTACCCACACTTTTTGGAAGAGAACCATATAATTTTCTGAAGAGATCAAATTTGCACAAAGATAAAGTTGAAACAATATTTCGAACATTTACGTCTTCATAAAGTGAGTAATTGAACTTGACAGAGGTACAGACCAGTGGTAGTATTAAAATGTTATAGGTTATAATGATTCTAAATAAAGTATTGAAAAGGAGGTCTTTTTATGGAAAAAACAATGCCATTAATTGGTGACAAATTTCCAGAAATGAAGGTAAACACAACACACGGTGAGATGAATTTACCAGAAGCGTTCAAAGGAAAATGGTTTATTTTATTCAGTCATCCTGGAGACTTTACTCCTGTTTGTACAACTGAATTTGTATCCTTCCAGAAACGATACAAAGAATTTAAACAATTAAACACTGAACTAATAGGTCTAAGTGTTGATCAGGTTCACTCGCATATCAAATGGGTAGAGTGGATTAAGGATAACCTGGATACTGAAATCGAATTCCCAATAATTGCCGACACAGGAAAAGTTTCTGACATTATGGGATTAATCCATCCAGGAAAAGGAACAAATACGGTAAGAGCAGTGTTTATTGTGGATCCTAAAGGCATTATTAGAGCAATTCTTTATTATCCACAGGAACTTGGTAGAAACCTTGATGAGATTGTTAGAATGGTCAAAGGTTTCATAACCGCTGATAAACATGGAGTAGCAATACCTGCAAATTGGCCCAATAATGAACTTGTCAATGATGAGGTAATAGTGCCTCCTGCCAGTACAGTTAAAGATGCAGAAGAAAGACCCAAGAAATATGATTGTTATGACTGGTGGTTCTGCCACAAGAAAATATAAGAAATAATCAATACATAAAGGGCGAACAACGACGTTGTTTGCCTTTTTTATTTTTTAAGTGTTTACAAAAGACAGCGTAAAATTGATGCTGTAAAAAGAGAAAAGCCCTGTATCCTATAATAGGATAACCCACATAAGGAGGGATACAGGGCATGAAACTGAAGAATATTATACAACAGTTTCTAGTAGAAAATGAGGAAGGTTTGAAACAACTATTCACCTATTTCTTGAACCAGGTGATGGAATATGAAGCAAAAGAACAGGCTGGAGCAGATTATTACGAGACAACTAAAGAAAGAAAAGCACATCGTAATGGAACAAGAGGAAGAGGATTAAACACAAGATTAGAAAAGATAATACTGAATAAACCACAACTAAGAGAAACCCCTTTTATAACAAAGGTCTTTGACAGATTCTCAAGAACAGAGAAAGCATTGAAATTGTTTATTGTTGAGTCGTATATAAAGGAGTAGAACTCATTATATCCGATGGACATAAAGGAATAATCTCTGCAGCAGAAAAAGTATTTCCTGGATCAAGCTGGCAGATGTGTCATGTCGTGTGCCAAGAAGGCAAGAAAGAGAACTTTTCTTTCGAGCCATGCTTAATCAAAGATGAGGGAGGGCCCCTCGAAGCCGTCATACAGGTGAAGGCTTCAAACCACCGTAAGCTGCTGTGGTAAAGAGCCATGGTGGTGAGCGTTACGGAAAAGGCGGGACATGATCCTGTCAGGTGAG